>VGKZ01000040.1 GCA_016866815.1 Candidatus Peregrinibacteria bacterium
CGAAACCTTGGTTCGCTCTTCCCGCATGGATCTTCGGCCCCGTGTGGAACGTTTTGTATGTGTTGATCATTTTTCGTTTTCACTCCAAGTGTTGCCGGCCAGATGGCCGCGGATCGTCGCATTGCCATTCGCTATCATCCTCGTTGCGAACCTTTCCTTTACACCGATCCAATTCGCCCTGCGTAACAATATTCTTGCGCTGGTAGATATCCTGATCGTCCTCTGCACCATCCGTGGATGGTGCGAGTGACTTGTAAACGTGTCCTATGCATTTCCTGTATCCAGCTTCCGTATCTCCTCTGGGTGTCGTTTGCAATGGTGCTGCAGATCAGTGTGACAGTATTGAACTGGCATTAATTGAGCAAATAATTTATGCAGCTATACACACCCCTGTTCTACTGTCTCATTTGTCTCATTTCATTGAGGTGACCCGCTTGCCCTACCCCCTTCAAAACAAGCCCCTGTACAACTGCGAACAACCCCCTCAAAATTGGGTGTCTGACCCGTCCGTTCAGCCAGTCTTCGCTCTTCGCTTCGCTCAGAGCTACGACTGGCCTCCGGCCACTTTTTGCGAGCGATGCGAAGACTGAGCCCGCCGAAGGCTAGGAATCTTAGCATCCTTTTGGGGCTCATCGGTCTGGCATGCTTCGGCGCCGCTTACATTCTCAGCGAAGGTGCTCCACATCGGTGGATTTACCTGGCTGGCGGTGGCACGGGGTTCGGACTTGCCGGATGCATTGTCGGTTTCGCGGATGCAATCGCATCCATGATCCGAAAATGCAAAGAGTCTCACTGAAGGGCCTGAGCCTGTCATCCAACTTTCTGGATGGCGGGCTTACCATATCTCCATATCGATACTTCAATCTCTTTTAGAAATCTAAAATCATCCACCAGTCCCAGCCAGATACATTCGTGTGTTTAGACCCGTATGACTACTACTCTCCTTTGGCTCCTATGATAGTGACTACTTTCGGTACAACTGTCCCCCATTGTCTTTCTTCGAGGAATCTCATGAGATTATCGATCTCATGATCGGGACCGGATACACATAGTAAACATCCCTGACGGGTAATGACGGTAAGCCCCTGCAGGAGCCTCTCAGACTCCATTTGGTCCCAACGTTCGGCCAAACGCTCCTTCAAAATTTTCTCATTGCGTCTTTCAATTTCCTCATCGCCTCTCGGCTCAGATAAACCATCAGTGACACCTCTGATGTAGATCACACTATAGCATGCCATATCTCCATGATAACAACTTGACCTAAGCTCCGCAAAAATTCCAGGGATACTACGCCGCTCCTTCCGCAACTTCGATCTGCTTCTTGATGCGCATGATTCCGACGATGCCCGCACGCTCGGTTTCATCGAGCTTCATTTTGATGTACTTCACCGTCTCTTTGAAATCGGGGATCATCTTGTGCTCCAACGCATTCACGCGCCTTCGCGTTGTCTCCAGCTCGATGGCAAGGGCCTCGGCCTGCTTCTCAATTTGAGCAAGCTCAATGAGAACAACGAAGAGCTCGTCGAATGCTTCCACCGCCTTGTCCAGCAAGGCATTGGTTCCCGCGAGACCGTAGGTTTTGACGGTGCCGGATTTCTGAATCTTGAAGAAAGGGATACGGACGCTCATAACGGACTTGATGTCGACGACGAGCTCGATCTTCGCTTGGGGGCTGCTCAGTGCGTTATCGAGCTGCCCGTCCGTCAACCAGGCGGACGCTACGAGGAACGTGCGAAACGCTTCACCCAGTCCCTCCTCAACACGAGCACGAATGGCTTTCGCAGAGCGAATGATCAGCAGAAACTGCTGCATGAGACCATCCTGCTTGTCCTTGAGTAATTTATGACCTCTCTGCGCAGACTTTGTGCGTCGCTTGATATCCATGAGGGCCATGCGCGTTGGATTGACATTCAGGAGAGTCATGCGTACTGGGTGGAAAATTTAGCGTTTGCCATACTTCTCGATATGCGCGGGCTTGACGCGCTTGAGCTCGGTGACGGGAAGCTCCTGAAGGAGATTCCATCCGATGCTGAGGGATTCAAAAATAGAACGGTTCTTGTATTCATCCTGCGCTATGAATTCCTTCTCGAAGCGTGACGCGAATGCGAGGTACGCCTTGTCAGTTTCACTGAGTGAAGATTCACCGAGGATCACTGCCAACTCGCGCACCTCCACACCACGGGCATAAGCAGCCGTCAGCTGTGCGTCCATGCCGCTGTGATCCTCACGGGTCTTACCCTCCCCTTGTGCCTTGCCCTTCAGACGGGAGAGTGAACCCATCGGGATCACGGGCGGGTAGATGCCTTTCTGGTGCATGCCACGGTCGAGACGGATCTGCCCCTCGGTGATGTATCCCGTAAGATCCGGGATGGGATGTGTCACGTCGTCTTCCGGCATCGTCAGAATCGGAATCTGCGTAATGGAACCGCTGCGACCGCGAATGCGACCCGCACGCTCGTAAATGGTCGCAAGGTCGGTGTACAGGTAACCCGGGTAGCCACGGCGTCCCGGCACTTCTTTGCGGGCGGCAGATACTTCGCGCAACGCCTCACAGTAGTTGGTCATGTCAGTGAGAATCACCGTAACGTGGAATCCCTTTTCATAGGCGAGATACTCGGCAGTCGTCAGTGCGAGGCGCGGTGTTGCAATACGCTCCACAACAGGATCTGCAGCCGTATTCAGGAAGAGCACTGCACGGGAGAGTGCGCCCGTACGCTCGAATTCCTGCTTGAAGAACTGAGCCTCCTCGAACGTCACGCCCATGGCGCCGAACACCACAGCAAACTTATCGTCACCACCTTCCTCTGCCTGCGCATCGGCAGACTGCATCTCCACCTCCCGGGGGGTCAGAACGCGTGCCTGGCGGGCGATCTGAGCGGCCAAGCGGTTATGCGGGAGCCCCGCTCCGGAGAAGATAGGCAATTTCTGACCACGGACGAGTGTGTTCAGCACGTCGATAGTGGAAATGCCCGTCTGAATGAAGTCGTCCGGATACTCACGGGAAGAGGGATTGATAGGCTCACCGTTGATGTCGAGCCTCTTCTCCGGAAGGAGAGCATCACCACCGTCGATCGACTTACCGGAGCCTGAGAAGATGCGTCCAAGCATGTCCTCGGCAACATCGAGCTGGAACGCGTGACCCAGGAAACGGATTTTAGTGCCTTCGGTAGCGACACCCTGCGTGGACTCGAACAGCTGTACCACTGCACGACCGGTTCGGGCTTCGAGAACCTTACCGAGCCTGCGGGTGCCGTCGGCCATTTCAATTTCACATAATTCGTCGTAGGTGACGTCTGCCACCTGCTCGACGATGAGGAGTGGTCCGGTGACGTCTGTGATGGTTTTGTACGCGGTAGTCATGAAGGGAATGGGAAGGAGGCTGGGTTAGAGGAGAAGCGCAGAAATCTGACTTTCAATCTCCGCTTCGAGAGCGTCGAATTGCGAAAGCGAATCTTCCGGAATGAGGTGTGCATGCACGATGCGTTCCTTCACCTGGAGTGAGCGAATCTTCTGCATGTCGAAATCCTCCTGCTGTACCACGGGCAACGCTTTGTCCATGAACATGAGAATTGCCTTGAGAATGCGGTACTGCTTGAGAAGAGACGTGAAAGCATCGGCGCGGTCGAAAGCATTCTGGAAAAGGAAGTCTTCCCGGATCATGCGTGCCACTTCGAGCGTGAGCTGCTCTTTGGGAGACAGGGCATCGGTTCCAACGAGACGGACGATTTCCTCCAGCTTGCTCTCTTCCTGGAGGATCACCTGAGCACGATCGCGATTCGCGTTGAATCCCGTTGCGACTTCCTTGGAGAAAAAATCGTTGAGGTTCTCCGCATACAGCGAATAGCTCTGCAGCCAGTTAATAGCGGGGAAATGTCTTTTGTAAGCCAATCTGGCATCGAGAGCCCAGAAGACTTTCGTCACGCGCAGCGTGTTCTGCGTCACAGGCTCGGAAAAGTCTCCACCCGGAGGAGACACGGCTCCGATGACCGTGAGAGATCCCCGACGTTCATTGGATCCTATGCATTGCACAACACCTGCGCGCTCATAGAAACCTGCGGTGCGGGAACCCAGATAGGCGGGGTAGCCTTCCTCGCCGGGCATTTCCTCGAGACGTCCGGACATCTCACGCATGGCTTCCGCCCAACGGGACGTGGAGTCAGCCATGAGTGCCACATCGTAGCCCATGTCGCGGTAGTACTCCGCGATGGTAATACCCGTGTACACACTGGCCTCACGTGCTGCGACAGGCATGTTGGACGTATTGGCAATGAGAATGGTTCGCTTCATGAGCGGCTCGCCCGTGTTGGGATCCTCAAGGTGTGGAAATTCACTGAGAACTTCTGTCATCTCGTTTCCACGTTCTCCGCAACCGATGTACACAATCACCTGAGCATTGCAGTACTTTGCCAAACTCTGCTGGGTGACGGTCTTCCCTGCCCCGAATGGTCCCGGAATGGCTCCCGCACCACCCTTCGCGATGGGGAAGAGCGTATCGAGAATACGCGTTCCGGTCGCGAGAGGCTCGGATGGAATACCCTTCTGCTTCACCGGTCGGGCAATGCGGATAGGCCAGCGCTGGAGCATCTGCACGTCAACGGTCTTGCCATCCGTCGTCTCGATCTGGGCAATGACGTCTTCAATAGTATGCGAACCGCTCTTGATGCTCTTCAGGGTTCCCGAGAGCGTCGGCGGAACCATGACACGGTGTTCAATGAGAGTCGTCTCCTGCACTGTTCCCAACACATCGCCACCTGTGACCTTGTCGCCCGCCTTCGCCGTCGACTTGAAGTCCCATTTCTTCGTACGATTCAATGCCGGCACTTCGATGCCGCGCGAAATGAACGGGCTCTTGGCTTTCTGCTCAATGAGCTCGAGCGGTCGCTGAATGCCGTCGTAGATGGAAGTCAGAAGGCCTGGGGCCAGCTCCACAGAAAGCGTGGTACCCGTACGCTCGACGGGCTCGCCGGGTCCGATGCTCGAGGTCTCCTCGTACACCTGAATACTGGCAGAGTCGCCATGCAACTCGATGACTTCGCCGACGAGTCTCTCTTTGGAGACACGAACCACTTCGAACATCTTTGCTTCGGACATGCCGCTTGCAACGACGAGGGGTCCTGCGACTTTGGTAATGGATGCTGTGGACATACGAAAAATGGGAAGAAGTGGATTACGCGAGCATGTCGGAACCTACGGCTCGCTCGACAATGCGCTTGAGTCGTGCAAGTCCGTAGCCGCTGGAGCCGCGGTGAGAAGGCAGTGGGATGATGGCGGGTAAGGCGCCGCGAGCGAGTTTCTTTTCATCTTCTGCGGGAATACCGCTCGCGAGGTCTTCGGTGACAAAGATAATGGCATAGGTCTGGCGCTCCATTCCCTTTTCGTCTTTCGCCATTTCCTTCTTGAGACGATACAGTGCGGCAATGGCCTCGTCTGTGGTCTCGGCAGGCACGATGTCCGCTCCGAGGAGCGAGAAGCCCTGTATGGACTGGCGGGAACCGACGATGGCAATGCGATAGCTGGACATGGTCACAGTACGTAGTGAGTACCGGGGAGAAAAGGAGGGAGTACACGCTTCGTTTCCTGCGGAGAGAAGCCGGCACGCTTGACCAGCAAAATGGTTCGCAGGAGCGTGATCTGTGTGAATGCAAGGGTTGCGAATGCAAAGAGCGGTTCGGAGGAGAGCGGAACATTCCACATATCGGCGATGTCGGCCGCAACGACGGAGGACAACGACTGCTCAAGACGCTGAATATCCACATGCTCTTTGCGAATTTCCGCTGCGAGGTCGTAGCCAAGATCGGCCATTTCTACCGCATGTGCGATATCCTTGCGATCACCGAGAAATCCACGCACAGGAACTGTCCCTCCGGCCACGAGAAGCTGCTTGCGCTCCTCCTGTGGACGCTCAATGGAACGCAGAGCTGTCCGAATATTCTTCACATCGATGGTATGACGTACGTAACGAAGGATATGATCGCTACCGTAGCGCTTCGCAATCCGCAGCTGTTCGTTGGCACCCCACTGCGCGGCTATGGTATCGATAGAAGCGGGGGTGGGATCCTTGAGGGCGAGCACGTGAGACACCACCTTCTTTGCCGATACAGGATACTGTTCACTCCTCAGAGAATGTTCGGTGCTACTGAAGAGCTCCTTCCAGAGAGCAGGAGCGTACAATGTAAAGGCAGGAGCAGGTTCCTGACTGATTGCCGACGTAAGACCGAGCTTCTGTTTCAGGAGATACGCGAGAAGCGGTACATCACCCTCGAGCCAGAGGATATCGAACGCGTCGAGGGACTTTGACGGAGCCATGGCCAGCACTTCTTCGCGTACCCAGTGGGCGACCGCAGTCAGCACGGCGTCGGGGTCGGCTATCCCCTGATCAATACGACTGGTGAGCCTAAGTTCAATGAATATTTTTGCGACTTCCCGTGCGTCATGTGCGCCAAGCAGACGATCGACATCGCTGCGGGACAGGAGCAACTGCTGCAAAACAGCAATACGACCGTGTGCGTAGGCGATATCATGGCCGTCGGTACGGGTATCCTGCATTACGATGACTTGGAAACGGGAAAGAGCTGCGTCGAGACCGTGAGTTCAGTATGCGGACGCAGAATGTCATGCACGATGGTTTCCAGGCGACAATCCTCCTCCCGCGTCTTCGAGATACAGAGAAATCCGCCTTTTGCATCGATGGATTCACCAAAGGTGAATCCCTTTGCACTGCCAAGCAGCTTTTTCAAGAGAGCGGCGTGCTTCTTCGTTGGACGAATCTCCCCTCCCGACAGCCGGGACAGGAGAGCCCCGAAGAGCGGCTCAAGAGCGGCATCGGACTCTGCCGAAAGCCTGTCGACCACCGATTTGTAGACCTCATCGAGCGTGTTGCGCTTGCACTGGAGCAGCGCATTACGGCGGATTTGGTCTGCCAGCTGTCTGGCCTTGCGGTTCATCTGGAGGGATTTCTCCGTATACTTCGTCTGAAGATCCATCGTGGTGTGCTCCAATTCCTGTTTCGCCTTTGCCTTTGCATCGGCAACAGCGCGTTCATGCTGCGCTTTGAGCGAAGCAATTTGGCGATCGGATTCGGCGATGATGGCAGCGAGGACGTCGTGAAGCGCCATGTGAGCTTGGGGAGAAATTACAGGACGGGCACAACCGGCAGGATGTTTCCTTTCACTGAGTTCAACATGAAGAACGAAATCAGGAACCCGAGGAGCGCGTACGTTTCCACGAGAGCCGCGAGAGTGATCACGCGACCGGCGAGGCGACCGTCCTTCGCGAGCATATGCATGCCTGCGGAACACACTTTTGCCTGGTAGGGCGCAGAGGTCAGACACGTAATGGTAACGGGGATAAAGCAGGAGAACAGGATAAATCCCTGCAGACCGCTGACCTTGAGCAACGGATCCGTCATGAGAGGACCGTAGCTGAAGATGAAAAGCAGCGAGATGACCATGCCGTAGAGTCCCTGGGAACCCGGAAGCACGGCGAGCGTGATGACCTTACCTGCGAGCTCGGGCTTTTCGGTGAGGAGACCCGCACCGGACTGCCCCACCATAGAGACACCGAGAATGGAACCGAGGCACGGCAGAATGGTCGCCATGCTCGCACCGATGAAGGCGAGGAACAGGGCAAGCTGCGTGCCGCCGGCACCGGCGTCGGTACCAAAGATGCTGATCTGTGCGAAGACCACCACCGGCAGGAGAACGAGAGCCAGCACCGTGCCGAGGATGACTGCTGGAGTCGAACTGAGAAAGTTCTTCATACGTGTGAAGAGAAAGGGGTAAAAAAGTTATTGAAGAGAACGACGGAATGGCGAATAGGGACGCCCCCCGCCCTCAAAGAATTGCCCGAAGAACTCAATGAACTGCAGGCGACCGGAGTGAATGAACGCTCCGAGGGTATTGAGGGCTATGGAAACGAGGTGTCCGGCAAACGCAATGACTATCAACACGGGGATACCGAGGATGGGCGGGAACAGTGCACTCATCTGAATGGCAACTTGATTGATTGCGAGGGCAATGGCACCGGTGACGAGACCCAGAGCGAGAATGCGCAGGTAACTCAGACTGTTGCTGAGAAGGCCAATGGCGAAATTCACCAGACCCAGCACACCCATCACCGGGCGGATGTACCACGCACTCCCGTATCCTTTCCCCCAAATGTTCAACGCAAGTGCCACAGAGAGCGTCCAGAGCGCGATGGTGCTCATGTGTGCCGGAGCGAATCCGTAGAACAGTGCGCTGCCAAGCAACAGGTGCGATGTGAAGTGTACCCAGAATGCCTCGGCCTTTGCGGCATGAACCCATTTGAACCATCCTGCGAGGAACACTCCGAAGAAAATGTGGGTGATGCCGAGTGCAAGCGAGAGATACTGGAGGAAGTTGATACCTTCCTGTGTCGAGAGATTCCACACCTGCCCCAGAAACCAGCGAGATCCATCATCACGAACCACGGTGAGGAACGCGGGCGCCTGATCAGGAGACAAGCCAAACCATCCTCCAAACGGTATACCCACGATGACTGAAGCAATGCCACTGAAGAACAGGAGCCAGGGGAGAGTTGCTTCTTTAGGTGTGGGCTTCTTGACGAGCAGAATGATTCCGAAAATCAGCGCTAGGGCAAGGCCGTAGCCGCCGTCGGTGAGACAGAGCGCGAAGTACAGTGCGAAGAAGGGCGACAACGGCGCGGTTGGATCCATCTCACTGGAGAGGGGCAATCCGTAGAGCGTAGTGACACTCTCGAAGGGGGTAATCAAGAAAGAATTCTTCAGGTGCACGGGTGGCTCATCCTCCGGATCAGATTTCACGCGGAGCACTGCGACAGCCGGTGACACCTTGGCGAGCGCTACTTCCAGAGCACTGACCCCGTGACGGGGAACCCATCCGAAGAGTGTGTTTGTTGCAAACCGCTCGACCAATGCCTCACGGGCAGCCTGCTTATCGTGCAGCCATCCAAGAAAGAGCTGCACATTGCGCAACGCAGAGAGTTCGAATGACAACGTGTGACGTTTCTGCCTGTTCTGGCGGAGAAGAGCCTGTAGACGACCCTCTTCCTCCAGATCTGCACCCAGAATATCCCCGGGTGTGCCGGCAAGGGTGGGAAGTTGTACATCAGTCCAACCCAGTGCGGTGACACGCTCCTCAAAAGCATCCTTTTTATGAGCAAGGACAGTCGCCGCCACAGCGTACATGCCATTGGACTCATCGAATACTTCAAGATCTGCCGGGAAACCTGCTTCCTGCGACACAGCGTGCACAGCCTGAATGCGCGATGCCGGAACCATACCAAAGCGGCGCACGACGAGAGCGGTCTGCGCGGGGGCATCCAATCGCTCCCGCATTCTCTGCCATGGCTGCAGCAATGTGCGTCGTTGCTGCAACTCCTCCAGGGTACGGCGGGCAGTGGTATCATCCTCTTCAAGGGCGCTGAGGGTGTCGACGATGCCTCGGACATCCGTTTTTTGCACCGAGGCAATCACCTGCGCCGGCGTGGGAGTCTTGACGAGAGTCTGCAACGCCTCCTTC
>VGKZ01000041.1 GCA_016866815.1 Candidatus Peregrinibacteria bacterium
CCCTCGTTCCCCTCGCCCCCCAATTCCCTCCCTTTCCTGCATTGACGCCACTTCCCCCGCCCCCTACACTCTCCCGGCAATGGCAAAGAAACTCGTCAAAATCGTGAAAACGCAGGCACGCGGCGGAGCCGCCAACCCAGCACCACCCCTCGGACCGGCGCTTGGTCAGGCCGGTGTGGACATCAATAAATTCTGCACGCAGTTCAACGAGAAGACGAAAAACCGTCAGGGCCAGGTGGTCCCTGTCGTCATTCGTGTGTACGAAGACCGCAGTTTCGACTTCGATCTGAAGATGCCGCCGGCAGCAACGCTCATCATGGAACGCGCGAAGATCCAGAAAGGCAGCGGCGAACCGAACAAGACCAAAGTGGGCAAACTCACCAAAGCACAGCTCCGTGAAATCGCAGAGATCAAATTACCGGATCTCAACGCCGGCAGCGTTGAGGCCGCTGAGCGTATCATCGCGGGCACTGCAAGGAACATGGGAGTAACGATTGAATGAGCAGGGATTTGATCCCCTCGGCCCCCTCGGCCCCCTCGGCCCCCTCGGCCCCCTCGGCCCCCTCGGCCCCCTCGGCCCCCTCGGCCCCCTCGGCCCCCTCGGCCCCCTCGGCTACTTCGGCTTCTTCGGCTTCCTTGGTTTCCTTGGCTCCTTCGGCTTCCCTGACATTCTGTAACAGAATGTAATCCCTGAATCTACGCAACACCATTTCAGATGCACAATGGCTTCTTCGGAAGTACTCTATCTACACTCTTCCTCAAGTTTTTCATGGTAGACAACCCTCTCTCCACAATTTTCGCGTTCATCGGTTCGTTCTACGGACTGATCGTCCCGCTGCTCATCATGACGCTCGTGACGCTCCTCTTCTTCGCGGGCCTCGCGTCGCCGGGAGCAAAGCCGCGCCAAGTCGGAGAAGCAATCGTCTGCTATCTGCTCCATGCAGCCAGCGTTCTGCTCATGACCATCGGCGCACTGCCTACGGTCTTCTCCGTGTTTGCAGGCATCGCCTACACCGGACGCACGTACATCGCGCTCCTGCTGGTCTTCGCGGTCGGCGGCATGCTATTCCTCATTCAGGATCAGGCTGCACGCGGTATCGATTCCGCATCGCGCGCCGTGGTGGAAGCGATCTACATGACGACGCTGAAGCTCATCGGATACGTGGTCACGCTCCTCGCTACGCTCTCACTGCTCCTCTCCATCGTCCTCCTCTCCTTCCAGCCGGGCTGGTGGGTGGCTCCGTTCACGTACTTGCTCTTCGGTCTCCTCCTGAGCTGGTGCATCAAGGACCACAACGACCTCGCATTCTTCAAGAGCATCTCCGTCGCAACGGTCGCTTCGAAGGCCCTAAAGCCAGCGAAGACAAAGAGGCGATAAAGAACCGCCTTTTCGCTTGCTTCAGCAATAAAGCACCTGCACAATCCCCCGCGTCTTCGTGGAAGCTCATTCGAGCGTTACCACCACGTTCCCCCTCTCATCATGGCAAAGTCCACGGCCTCGGAAGTCGCACAGCGACACGGAAAGAAGTATGCGCAGAAGGCTGCGCTCGTCGAGAAGAAACTCTATCCCGTCGCTGAGGCAACGGAGATTCTCTGTCAGCTTTCAACGTCGAAGTTCGACGGCACGGCGGAGTGTCACATCCGCATCGAAGCGGATACGACACAGGCTGACCAGCTCGTACGCACCACGGTCGCACTGCCGCACGGTACCGGCAAGACAGTACGCATCGCCGCATTCGTTCCGGACGACCAGGCGGACGCCGCCATCAAGGCCGGCGCAGACATTGCGGGGGTTACCCCTCTCCTCAAGGCCGTCGAGCAGGAGAAAATCGATTTCGACGTTGCCGTCGCCGTACCACCGGTCATGAAAGACCTCGGTAAAATTGCGAAGATCCTCGGCCAGCGCGGTCTCATGCCAAACCCGAAAGCGGGCACCGTGACGACCGACATCAAGAAAACCATCGATGAGCTCAAGAAAGGGCGCATCGAGTGCCGCATGGACAAACAGGGCATCATCCACACGATCTTCGGAAAGATCTCGTTCGGACCGCAGAAGCTCAAGGAGAACCTCGATGTCCTCCTTCAGGCGATCAAAGATGCAAAACCGTCCGGCATCAAGGGTGGTTCATACATCCTCTCTGTCACGATCACTCCGACGATGGGTCCGGGGGTTCGGGTGGAGATATGATTGGTATTTTGTTTTTGGTGTATTGTGTCTAGCAAAAAACTATGCACGATACACAAAGAACATACCTCACATCTTCATAAAAACCTCTTCGACATCGCTCATCTTTTCAACCCTTACCAACCGCGCCCGCAGATCCGACGCGCCGTCGAAACCTTTCACGTAACTCGCAAGATGGCGCCGCATCTCCAGCATGCCGCGCTTCTCTCCTTTCACTTTCACTGCAAGTTCGCAGTGCGCGAGAATGAAGGGGATTTTCTCCGAAAATGAAATCGCCTTCACCGTCGGCACCAGTACACTCTCCAGTTCCCCATTCCCTATTTCCCATATTCCCGTAACAGGATCTCTTCCCTTCAATCTGTCTCTGAAAGACTTCTCAATGTCCCCCATCACCCACGGGTTGCCGAACGTTCCGCGCCCCACCATGACGCCGTCGAGGTTCCCGATTTTCTCCAACGCCGATGCCGCAGAGCTCACGTCGCCGTTGCCGATGACCGGTACCTTCACCCTGCGCTTGAGCTCGTAGATGGGTTCCCAGTCTGCTGCACCGCTGAACTTTCCCCCGTACGTGCGGCCGTGAATCGCCAGCGCATCGGCACCGGCTTCCACCAGACCTTCGCAGAATGGAATCAGTGTGTCGGCGGTATCCCAACCGAGGCGGGTCTTTACGCTCACAGGAATGGAGACTGCTTTTTTCGTTGCTGCCACCAGCTCCCTGGCAAGTTCAGGTTTGCGAATGAGCGCCGAACCATGACATGAGGAGACTACCTTCGCTGCAGGACACCCCATGTTGATGTCGATGCCGTCGGCACCCATCTGTTCGATCACCTTTGCGGCACTCAGAAAGTGTTCCGCATCCTTACCGAACACCTGCACGATGAACGGCCGTTCGATCACCGGATCAAAATCCATCATACCCATGGTCTTTTTCGCGCCGTAATGGATGGCATCCGTCGAGAGGAATTCTGTGTACACGATCGTCGAGGGAGCGATGGTTTTGATGAACTGGCGGTACGATGCATCAGTGACGCCCGCCATGGGAGCGAGCGCGAGGATCGGCCGGTGTGCGGTGGTCCAGGAGAACATGTTCAACATATAACACTATAACACCACCGGACTGTAAAGTCCTCCCCACAGCGATCGTCCCGGATTTCTGGCAGAATCCCATCCGCAATGAACATCGTTCATATCGTCTATATGCGGATGCTCGTAGGAGTCGCTTCGGCGCAATCTTTCATCACGGACGGCATTCCGGGCTGCGACGATCTGACGACAACGGGTGCAATCGATCCCGGCCAGTGCATTCCAAGCTTCCTCGCACACGTCATCAAGACGATCTTCGGCTTCACGGGCGGCTTCTTCCTCATCATGATCCTCTGGGCTGCGTACGAAATCATTCTCGGCAGCCTGCCCGGCGGGAGCGCTGAATCTGGTAAGAACAGGATCACCTGGGCTATCATCGGTTTCATCATGTGCGCGACGGCATTCTTCATTATGGATTTCATCCTCTCTGCAATCGGCGGATAATCACGACTTGCCACCCTTATGAACCCCCCCTCGAAATCCCCCTCCCCCGGCGACGCATTCACTTCCATCCGCGTGATCGGAAAGAAAGCGCAGCGCTTCCTCTCGCAGGCGAAGAGAACGCTGCGACAGCCGGAGACGGGACGCAGTGAACGTCTTCCGCGACGTGAGAAAAAGATCGACGAAGTATTCATGCACATTTCCGCAGCGAGCGTTGCAAAGGCCACGTTTGCCGTCCTTGCAATCCTCGTCGGTTCATGGGCGGTGTATCACCTGAGAGACAAGATCATTCTCCTTCTGCTCGCTTTCTTCCTCGCTGCGGTCGTGGACCCCAGTGTCACGGCTTTGGAACGCATGCGGATGCCACGGAGCATGGCCGTGCTGCTCCACTACTTCCTCGTGATCTTCATTCTCTTGTTCCTGCTCTTCTCCTTCATTCCAATCATTGCCGATCAAATCCAGGGCATCGCCGTCATTATCAGCACAGAAGTCGACACCTTCCTCGGCGATCCGCACATCGCGTTACCGTTCGTCGACCAGGAAGTGAATATCCGCCTGACGACGTTCCTGCAGGCCACGCTCCAGAACCTCTCCATCAACCAATTTGCCGACGCCCTCGGACAGTTCGGGCAGAACCTGAGCATCGCAGCCCAGGGGTCCGTGCGGTTCGCAACGCGCATAGCAGGATCGCTACTCAATGTCGTCCTCAGTCTGATCATCGTCCTCGTCCTCGCCTTCTTCATTCAGATGGAGAAGGAAGGAATCTCGCGCTGGTTCCGGAGCTTCCTGCCTCTGCACTTCCGAACGTACGTCGATAACAAATCCGAGGCGGTGCACACGAAAATCGCACAGTGGGCACGCGGGGAACTCCTCCTCATGCTGACGATCTTCTCACTGACGCTCGTCGCGCTGCTGATCCTCCGGATGCCCTACGCGCTGACACTCGCCGTGCTCGCTGGGCTCTGTGAATTCCTTCCCGCCGTGGGTCCATTCATTGCTGCCGTGCCGTCGGTCCTCATTGCCTTCACACAGGAGGGTCCCGTGATGGGTCTCGTCGTGATGGGCGTGTACTACGTCATCCAGTGGTGCGAGAATAATTTCATCGTGCCGCTCGTCATGAAGCGCACCGTCGGCCTCTCCCCCATCGCCATTCTGTTCGCCATGCTCGTCGGTGTGAGCTTCACGGATACCATCCACCCCGTTCTCGGCGTCATGCTTGCTGTCCCGGCAACGACCATCCTGACCATCTTCCTCGAAGACTGGAGAAATAGGCACGGATGAGAGAGAAAACCGGAAAGACAAATAAAGTTTTCAATGTGGTACCAAACGTGCTTCCGCTCGTCTCTGTCACTGCACAGATGATGCAATTTTTGGTAGAATGACAGGAACCTCTATCGACAATTATCACTCAAAAGGATAGACTGATAATCGTTCCCACTCCTCCCCTCCCGTTATGCATCCGTTCGACCGCTTCACACCGAATGCAAAACTCGCGCTGCAGATCGCGGAGCAGGAAGCGAAGAACATGAAGTCGAGTTACATCGGAACGGAACACCTCCTCCTCGGACTTCTCTCCATTCCGAAATCGCTGGGCTTTTCCATTTTCACAGGTGCGGGCGTCACGCAGGAGAACATCCGGATTTTACTGAAATCGATGAAGACGCAGGACGTGGAGGGTAACCAGGTGAAGCACGGCCTCTCCGCATACCTCCACAACGTCATCGAGCAGAGCGTCATCACCGCGCACAAGTTCCGCCACGCAAACGTGGGTACGGAACACCTTCTCCACTCGCTCGTGTCTACAGGAAAGAATGCCGCAACGGTGCTTCTGGAGCAGATGCAGGTGGATCCGGAAGACCTGAAATCGCACGTCGAGGAGATGTTCGGCCAGATCTCGCAGTTCAAGCAGCAGAGCCGCAACATGGAACAGTCCCTCGAGAGCTTCTTCCAGAGCCTGCAGGGCGCCATCGTCGGCATGCAGGGCGGCATGAATGCAGATCCCGAAGGACTGAAGAAGCAGAAGGCTGAAGGCAAGAGCAAGACCCCCGTCCTCGATTACTTCACGGACGACCTCGTCGCCAAGGCTAAGGAGGGAAAGATCGATCCGATCATTGGACGTGATAAGGAAATCGAGCGTGTGATTCACATCCTCAACCGCAAGACGAAGAACAACCCCGTGCTCATCGGTGAACCGGGTGTGGGAAAGACCGCCATCATCGAAGGTCTCGCGCATCGCATCGCTACCGGTTCCGTACCGGTCCCCCTTCAGAAGAAGCGCGTGCTGATGCTGAACATGGGATCGCTCGTCGCAGGAACCAAATACCGCGGTGAGTTCGAACAGCGCTTCGATGACATCATTAAAGAGGCTCTCCAGTGCGAGAATGAAATCATCCTCTTCATCGATGAAATCCACACCGTCGTCGGCGCAGGTTCCGCGGAGGGATCGCTGGATGCTGCAAACATCTTGAAGCCCGCCATGAGCCGCGGCTCCATTCAGGTCGTCGGTGCCACCACCGTCGACGAATACAGAACCATCGAGAAGGATCGTGCCCTCGAGCGCCGGTTCCAATCGATCATGGTGGAGGAGCCTTCTACGGAGGACACCATTGAAATCCTGAAAGGCCTCCGCAAAGGCTTCGAAGAATTCCACCATCTGACGATCACGGACGATGCTCTCGAGCAGTCCGTCCATCTCAGCAAGCGCTACCTCACGGAGCGCTTCCTTCCGGACAAAGCGATCGACGTCCTCGATGAGGCTTCGGCGGGTCGCAGCCTCCAGCAGACGCAGCTTTCGCCCGAGATCAAAAAGCTGGAAGAGAAACTGGAGAAACTGGTCCTCAAGCAGCAAACAGCCGTGAAGGAACAGAAGTACCACACGGCACTGAAACTCAAGCAGGAACAACAGCAGATGCAGGAGCAGATCGAAGAGCTCCGCAGCCGCGCGGACGGAGACCGCAGGACTCCCCTATCCATCGACGGCGACGACATCGCTCACGTCGTCGGCCGCATGACCGGTATTCCGGTGACGCGGTTGCTGAAGTCCGACAAGAAGAAGCTCCAGAATCTCGAGCTCGTCATGCGCAAGCACGTCATCGGGCAGGACGACGCCATTCGCAAAGTGGCGCGCGCCATCCGCCGCAGCCGCATCGGCATCGGCGACCAGCGCAGGCCCATCGGCTCCTTCCTGTTCCTCGGGCCCACGGGCGTCGGCAAGACCGAGCTCGTGCGCACCATCGCCTCCGAAGTGTTCAACCGTGAAGACGCACTGATCAAAATCGACATGTCGGAATTCATGGAACGACACAACGTCTCACGCCTCGTCGGTGCGACTGCCGGGTACGTTGGCTACGAAGAAGGAGGACAGCTGACCGAAGCCGTTCGCCGCAAACCCTACTCCGTCGTGCTCTTCGACGAGATCGAAAAGGCACACCCCGAGTTCTTCAATATCCTCCTGCAGATCATGGAGGACGGTGTCCTCACGGACGCACAGGGAAAGCAGGTCGACTTCAGGAACACCATCATCGTCATGACCAGCAACATCGGCGCAGACAAGCTGACGAAGCAGGCGGCGAAAATCGGCTTCAAGCTAGAGTCCGAGGCGAAAGCCGAAGAGGCCGCATACGAAGAGAAGCGCAAAGAAGTTATCGCGGAGCTGAAAGAGCACATGCGCCCCGAGTTCATCAACCGCATCGATCACATCATGGTCTTCAACGCCCTCGATCAGGGAACCATCCGGAAGATCGTGAAGATGCACCTCGACCGCTTCGCCGAAAGGCTTCGCGAGAAGGGATTCGAACTCGATGTCGACCAGAAGGCCCTCTACTACCTTGCGGAACAGGGCTTCGATCCGCAGTACGGAGCACGCCCGGTCCGCCGCGTCATCCAGGAAAAAATCGAAGATGAGATCGCAGAGCACATCCTGAAGGGAATCTTCAATGAAGGCGATACCATCCGTGTCCTCAAGAAGAACAAGGACGCTCTTGAGTTTTTGCATGGACAGAAGGGGCGGAAAATAGTCGCTGAAGCGGAGATAGAGGAGGCGGAGGTGTCTGCGTGACGGAAGGGAACGAAGGGAACGAAGGGAACGAAGGGAACTACAACCGTTGTTGCCGTTGTTGCCGTTGTTGCCCCTGTTGCCCTCGTTGCCCCTGTTGCCCTCGTTGCCCTTGTTGCCATTTTTTCCTTCGAGGATTTATATACTTTCAAAACAATTCCACAATTATGGCAACACTCGTCTCCCCCGTAGACCCTCAAATTCTGCTATAATCATAGGAATCCCTCAAACCAACACCCATGGCAATTGAGCCAGTCAAAATCCCGCAAAACGTCTACGTGGAGGACCGCATCATCGGTCCGATCACAATGCGTCAACTCATGCTCGTGATGCTGAGCGGCGGCGTGAGCTACGCCATCTGGGCGCTCATGCAGTCCGCAGGCGCGGTCGGTCTCGCCTACACCATTGTCGCGTGGTTTCCCGTGGTCATCGGTGGAGCATTCGCTTTCCTGAAGGTCAACGGCATCTCCCTCTTCCGCATCATCCTGCTGCAGATGGAGAAACTTGAGAAACCGAGTACGCGTTTGTGGACTCCGCACCGCGGCATCTACATCAACATCACAACAACTTCCAACGTGCAGGCACACAAAAATCCCGACATCGCCATGAAGCGAAAGAGCCACGAGCAAACGCGTCTCGAGGAATTGAGTGAAGTGCTGGACATGGGTCCTGCAGAAAAAGCTGCTGCAGAGGCCGCCGAAGACGACATCGATCCGGTGGAAGCCCTGATCAAAAAACAGGAAGCCGAGGCTGCTGCCGCAAAACCACTGCCGGTGAATCCCGAACGCATCCGTGCCGACGCCAAGCAGACACCCGCGACAGTCGACGGTATCGCAGCGACAGAAATGCGCACGGCACAACCTGCATCCCCTCTCTTCCGCGACATCCTCCCTCCCCCGGCCTCCCATGCCTGAAAAGGACACCCCTGAAACGGCAGAGAAACCGACGTTTGTCGATTCCTCGAAGGACACCGTACGCCGTCGCAGGAGAAACAAGAAGGCCGCCACACAGCGGTTCCTCCCCATCTCCGAAATCCGCAATGACACCGTGCTCCTGAAGAGAGGCGGCCTGCGTGCCGTCCTCGAAATCGAAGCTCTCAACTTCAATCTGAAGAGCGAGACGGAGCAGATGGGTATCATTAACGGATATGAGTCGTTCATCAACACCCTTACCTTCCCCCTCCAGATCGTCGTACGGTCGCGGAAAGTGAACATCGATCCGTACCTCGAACAGATCCGCGAGAAGGCACAGAAGCAGGACAATGAACTGCTCAGAAGCCAAACCGAGGGATATGCGCTCTTCGTCGAGAAGATCGTTGAAGTCGCCGACATCATGCAGAAGCGATTCCTCGTCGTGATTCCGTACGATGACACAGAACAGAAGAAGAGCGGACTGTCACAGTTCTTCTCCTGGATCGGACTCGACGACTCCGGCGGAAAAATCAACATGCGCCGCAAGTACTTCACGGCAAAGGCAACAAAACTGAAGGATCGTGTGAACCTCGTCGATACCGGCCTCCGGAACATCGGCCTCCAGACACGCAGACTGACGACCAGTGACCTGATTGAGCTGTACTACGAGATCTACAACCCCAAAACCAGCCAGGAACAGAAGCTCCCACAGGTCCTG
>VGKZ01000042.1 GCA_016866815.1 Candidatus Peregrinibacteria bacterium
TGCGACACGCAGTGCTGCGCTACACGATGGAAAGCCTTACCGCAAAGGGCTGGACGCTCTTCTCACCCCCTCTCCTTGCGAACTTCGCGGCATTCATGGGCACCGGGTTCTTCCCCGGCAGCGACCAGAACAATATCTACGCCGTGGGCGGTCAGACCGTAGAGAGCGGACCGATTGAGGGGGACGGGCTGCACCTGATCGGCACATCCGAGGTGACCGTCTGCAGCTTCCACAAGGATGAGACTCTGAAGGAAGATGATCTGCCGAAGCGCTACGCCGGCTACAGTGCCTGCTTCCGCCGCGAAGCGGGAAGTTACGGGAAAGACACGAAAGGCCTCTACCGAGTCCACCAGTTTGAGAAAGTAGAGCAGGTGGTCCTCTGCAGAGCCGATCAGGATGAAGCACTGAAGATGTTCGAAGAAATCCGCACGAATGCAGAAGACATTCTCAAAGCTCTGGAACTTCCGTACCGCATCATCGATGTCTGCACGGGAGACATGGGCAAAGGCAAAGTCTTCATGCAGGACATCGAAACCTGGATGCCGAGCCGCAGTGCCTACGGTGAAACCCACAGCTGCAGCTACCTCGGAGACTTCCAGGCACGCCGTCTCGGTATCAAATATGAAACTGCTGAAGGTCAGAAGAAATTTGTACACACTCTCAATAACACCTGCATTGCTTCACCGCGCATTCTCATTCCGATTCTGGAGATCTACCAGAACAAAGACGGCAGTATTACGATTCCGGAGGTTCTCCGGGAGTACATGGGAGGACAGAAGACGATAGGGAAGTAGGGAAATAGGGAAATAGGGAAATAGGGAAGCAGGGGGTGGGGGATAGGAAAGGAGAAAGAACCAACCTCAAACGCACATGATACGCACAAGGGTTTCCTGTGCATCCTGTTGGGAAAATGAACTCGGTAAACAGGCATATTTTGGCTAGGGAATGGCAAAGGGAGAGGTCTGCGATCATTGTTGTCTTCCGGAATGAACACCTGCAGACTGCGCCCACTTTCTTTCCCCTTTCCTCACCATGTCCGAAGGTAACTTAGAAGACACACTCGACCTGCCTTTGCATGCAGCGCAAACCGTCGAAAAACCGGATCCTTCTACCGTAAGCGACACCAAAGACTTGAAACGCCATGAGACATTCATGACCCTGGGTGATCGGGGCATCCAGACAAACCAGAAGAAAATTGACGACCATATGCAATGGTACTCCACGCACGGTCACGCTGATTAAGGCGCCATGTTTTTCCTCTGATCCAAGCCACAAACACCCCTACCTCCGGTGGGGGTTTTTTGCTATAATGATGTGTTACGCCGAACCTATGTTTCTCCTCCTCGCAGGCTCCACCGATACGGCCCGGGCACTCATCGTCGATGAGTTTCTGACGGCGCACGAGGATTGGAAACACCTCGCGATGGAGGACATCCGCGAAGCAGAGCCGGAGGAAGATGAGGATATTTTGGGATTCAAGGAAACGTTCCTGACCATGGTCGCGTGCGAATGCGCCATGCAAGCCTACAAGGAAGGTCACAGGGTCATCATCACCTGTTCGGAACTGGAAATGATCGAGAATATCCGTGGAGAACTAGGCAAACCCATCACGACGGTCTACCTGGGCACTGCAGAGGAGGGAGAAGATTTCGACCACACCATCAACGGTGCAGAAGCCTCCATGGTGGAGATCTGCAAGAAGCTGGACGGTATTATCCGCAAGAAGACTGCATAGACAGGAGTGATATCCGGTCGTGAGAATCCGCTATGATGCGGGCATATGTCCGTATTTCTCATCGCCGACGACTCTCAGGGAAAAGCCATGATGCTGGAAGCAGTGGTGAAACATTCTCAAAAATTCCCGACGATTCTCATCGCTAAAACCACACAGGATGCAAAGGCTCTGATCGATAGTGAACAGATCGCCGCAGCATTCATCGACTATGAAATGCCCACGGAAAACGGTCCTGCCGTCATCGCGTATCTGAAGGAGAAGCAACCAAATTCCCGGATAGCACTGACAACCTCAAGTGACAGCGCGGATTACGAAAAGGAGGCTATGGCAGCAGGAGCGGAGGCATTTGTCTGCACCACCCGTGACGAGAAGTATGTGCTGGAAACGCTCCGGAATCTGCTGATCGAGTGGGCGGGATAGAGCATCCTTCTGGTACTCTCTCCGCATGCGTATTCTCTTCACCCGCTTTCCTCTGGAGAGCGCATACGGCGGAGCTGAAGTACTGACAATCGGGTTGATGGATGCTCTGGTACAGCGGGGGCACGCTGTCGCATTTCTCGGAAGCTGTCCGGTGATGCTCCGGCTCTGCAGAGAGCGTGGGATTCCCGCAGCGGAACTGCACATCGGACCGCCCCCGGTCAGCAAATGGACTGCGGTGAGTTTTTTGTGGCGCAAGGGTCGCATGCGCAAGACTCTGACGACCGCCCTGAATAATTTTCATTCTATCGATGCCGTCTTCATGCTCAGCCTCACGGAGAAACTACTGCTGACGGATGCCTCAGCAGAGAAAACAATGAAAGTATTCTGGATGGAGCACGATCGCATGGGCCGCTGGCTGACAAAAAATCCGTGGCTTCCCATGCTCAGGGAAAAGCACAGGAAAGCAACGACCATTGCGGTCTCCGAACTCAGCAGAACGATGTACGTGCAAAAACTCCGCTTCGACCCCAAGCGTATCGTCGCGGTACACAATGGCATCGAAGAAGCGCACATCACTTCCGACGCCACTGTCGAGAGGCCACAGGGGGGGTCACTGCACATAGGCACTGTCGCAAGGCTGACGAGAGACAAGGGTGTAGACGTCCTGCTGCTCGCAATACGGGATATTCCTGATGTCACGTTGGATATCGTAGGCAGGGGACGCGACGCGTGGGACATCGAACGATTGGTAACCAGAATGAATACACAACGCCAGTGTGTGCGAATCTTCCCTGACGTACCGGAGGGAATAGGTGCGTTTTACAAGAGCCTCGATGTGTTCGTGCTCCCTTCACGCGAGCATGACCCCTGTCCACTCGCTCCGGCGGAGGCTATGACTCACGGCATCGCAACCATCATGACGGAGGTTTGCGGCACGGCCGGTTATGTTCACGATGGCAAGGATGCATTGGTGATTCCTGCAGATGATGTCGAAGCCCTGAAAGAGGCTATTGTACAACTCAAAGATCCCGTCACGCGCAAGAAGATCGCGGAGGCAGGTAAGAACACCGCATTACAAGCGTTCTCTTTCAACCGCATGGTCGATCACTACGAAAAACTCATCAGGGAAGGTACACTTGCAGAATCATGATGCGCATACCGGATCTCCGCAGGCTTTCCGTGTTTCTCGTGTCTGGTTTTATTCCCGTCGCAGTCCTCTGGAAGGGGGGGAAGAGCCTGGAAACAACATGGATGCTTCTCGGTGTCGCATGGGCAGTAACATTGGTGTACTGGCTCTCCAGGAAGAAAGAGGAAGACATCAATGGCGGCCTGTGGTTCTCCGCGATGCTTCTCACGCTATGGACCGTCATCAGTTACCTTTTTTCCAAAACAGGAAATTACGGTCTCGATGAAGTGTTTCGGATGGGATCATTCGCACTGATACTTTTTTGGGCGGCCCGCAACAATGGTGATGGGACACTACTCCGCAAATTTGCTTCCATCGTATCGTGGACCGCTGTCTTTGCGATGATCATCGGTATCGGCGTGTACGTTCTCCAACCGGTTTCCCGCTTTGTGGGGCCGTTCTTCGACTTCCGTTTCACAACGGATTACTGGCCGAATGCGTGGGCGGAATTCGTGCTGCTGACGTGGCCGATGGTCGCGCTTCATATGAAGCAGAAAAAACATTACCCCTGGCTCATCGCCATCGGACTGCTGTTTGGAGGATTGCTGCTGAGCTATTCGCGCGGCGCATACATCGCGTTCGCCGGACAGCTGGTGCTCCTCGCTGTGTGCGTTGTCGTGCAGAAGAAAAATATGAAACATGAATTCCTGATGACACTCAGCGTCGTGATCGTTGCGGCACTGACGTTCTACGGCGCGAACGCCGTGCGTTCGACATTCCATACGGTGCAGAGCCTCGGGGCGAAAGTAACACTGAATTCGGCGGAGGGAACATCATCAGTCGATGAACGTTTTGCCTTCATGAAGCAGGCCGCAAGACTGGCGCTGGAACAGCCGCTATCCGGCTACGGACCCTATAGCTTCCGGTTTGTCCAAACGCGGCTCCAGGAAGGCGTCTACGCAACATCGGACCATCCGCATAACATGCTGCTGAAGTTCGCAATGGAGGAGGGGATTCCCGCAGCAGGATTGTTCCTGATCTTACTCATCGGAATTCTCCTGCCGGTAGTACCGCGCATCCGGAAAGCAAAACAAGACGCGGATGTGCTCTTACTGGTAAGCGTCCTCGGCGTTCTTGCGCACGTCATGATCGATTACAATCTGCAATTCGTCGGCAACGCACTGCCCTTCTGGATGATGCTCGGATTCCTCACCCCTGTGAGTACGCCCGTGATCCGTCCGTCTCTCATTCTCCGGAGAAAAACGGAGATCATGGTCGCAACTATTCTCATCGTGTTCGCGATTCTCGAGGGTCGTCACTTGATCATCTCTTCCTATGGACGACATGCGGAAGCAAACGGACGCTACGAAGTGGCTCTCAAGTACTATGCCGCGTCGGCAGGAGAAATCTTCAGCCGGGACCTGCACTTGAGCGAAGCGTATCTGTTACGACAAACCGGTCGCACTGACGAGGCAAAAACTGCTTTGACACGGTACCTCCGACGCAACTCCCTGGATGCACGCGCATGGCTACAGCTGGGTCAGACTCTCGAGAAAGAATACGAATGGGAACTCGCACTCTCCGCCTACGAACAGGCGTATGACCTCGGAAAATGGAACCATCCCGATGCACTGCGCGGACTCGTGGTGTCGCATTTCGCCCTGATGAAAGGGAAAGCTGTGGATGAACGACGTGGAGAATTCGACGCGCTGCTCACGGCATTCCATGATGCCATCGTACAGAACGCGCACTTCATCGCACTCGGCACCGTACCGGAAGAATACGTGACACTGACGGAAGAATTCGCACAGATCTACCCGAAGGACGCCGGGAAATACCGGACCATGGGAAAAGAGGCGCTGGAGCATGCAAAAACCGAACGGCTGCAATTCTCGGCACGTCCTGCCGGAAGGCTCTGGTAAAGGTAGTTTTAGACTTCACAGCAACCGAAAAATCCTTACACTTTGCGCACAATTCCCCCCTCCATTCTATGCGTACACTGGTCCGTTCTCTTGCCGTCGTGTCGCTCTGGACGATGCTTGCCCCTTCGGCAGCAGCAGCAATGACCGCCGGTGAATATGCGAGCATCACACTGGATGCGAACGTCCTCGTGGGTGCCACTCCGGATATGATCAATGCCAGTCTCTCCTGCAGCTTCAATGAGCCGCTTTCCCGTGCAGCGATGCGCACGGCGATCATGGCGAAGCAGAGGGATCTCCAGACAATCATAGGTACAGCAGGTACCGTGCGGAAAATCGGAACAGCAAGCATCTACGATCACTACAATACGCTGGGGGAAATCGACGGCATGTTCACCGGATCCGTCAATTACGTCATCCATAACGTGAAGCCTGAAGCCACGGCTAGCCTCGATCAGAAGCTGGATGATTCGGGTTGCAGTACAACATGGGACGCACGTGTATTCCGCTTCGGGCACCTGATCCGCGAGCACAAGACGGAACTGATGGAGCAGATCGAAGAAAAGAAGTCTGTATTTGAAGACATGCTCGGTCTGAAACTCGAAAAAGTGACCGGTATGAACGTCTACGGTGTCATTGATACAGGAAGCAACTACTCGTACTACGGAAACCCCTACGATCCGCTTTCCAACACTGTGTTGTTCCTGCTCACACTGAGCATTACCTACGATTTTGGAACAGGAGAGAAGAAGTAAATGTAGGTCTCTTTCTGTCTTCACCAAAGGGGTACACGGTATACTACCCAACCGTGCGCCCCTTTCTTTTTGCGCCGGTCGTGATGCTTCTCACGGCATCGGTACACACGACGCAATTCGTGTCTTTCGACAGTCCGATTGACGCCGTCAGTATCGGCTTTTCAACGGATGCACCAGAGCTGGCAATCCGCTCATCGAAAGGGTGGGAAACACTCGTGATCGAGAAAGAATTCGATCCACTGCTGCGCGAAAGCAACCTCGTTATTTTTCCGAAACCCGTAACGGAAATCGTCCTGCGTGGGGCAACAACAGACTTCACGGTCCATCCAATCCGGATTTCACACACCCCTGCTTCCTACAGCGTGGCAGCAACAACCCCTGCTTCCACCCCGAAAATCCTCTCCCGCAGGGACTGGGGTGCGGATGAAAGCTACGGCATCGAAGGAGCTCCGGTGACACGCTCGGACGAACCGACGACCGATATCACCGCTTCGGATAACGGCGGAACGCCGTCGCAGCGCATCATCGACTGTGAGCAAGCGCAAAAACTCTACCCTGAGGAATTCAAAGCGAGCGCGGCTGTCAAAACCGATGCCGAAGGAAACCGCTACCGGTGGCCACAGCGTTATTCGACGAACATCAAGCTGCTTGTGGTGCACCACACGGCAATTGCGGTCGGCGGCGACGAGAGACCCGGCGTCGAACGCATGCGCGCGCTCTATACGTACCACGCGAATAACCGCGGGTGGGGCGACATAGGCTACAACTTCCTCATCGATGAGACCGGACAGATCTACGAGGGCCGCGCAGGCGGAGACTACATCGTCGGAGGTCATGCCTACTGCTACAACGTCGGAACCCTGGGTATAGCCCTCATGGGCAACTTCGACGAGGAGCAACCGACACAGGAACAGACGAAGGCTCTGCAGTGGCTGCTGGACGATCTCGCTGAGCGCTACGAGATAGACCCCGCCGTGAACGTGACCTTCCACGGAAAAACCATGCCGCCGATCGTGCGGCATAAAGACCTGCTCTCCACGGACTGCCCCGGCTACTACATGAGCGGTGCTATGGCACAGGTGCGGACGAATGTGATCGCCGGGAACACCGATGCCGGTGTCACCTTTCCGGCAGCGATCACGAAGAAATTCGTCGACAAGACGGTGACGCGACTCAAAGAGCGAATGGAAAAAGCGGATATTCCCGAATCCCGCAGGCTTGGACGGATCAATAGACTGACGCGTACTGCGTCGCGGATAAATGATACGACCGGGAGACAGAAACTGTTCAAGAGTGTGCGTAATGCGCCTGCAGATACACGAAGCACGAAGGAACAGCCCAGCAGACCGGTACGCGGATTGCAAGATTATTCGGCAATGCAAAATACTGCAGAAACCAAATCACGAATAACAAATAACGAATCACAAATTCGCATCCGCCTCACGCACGACGGCAGCGTGGCGCGCATCTCCGCCCGCGACGGGCTCACTGTGAACGGTCAGGAAATAACGGAGATGCGCCTCGGAAGAGACGGCGACAACTGTGTCGCGGTGAGTGGCAGCCGCACTCTGGCGGAAGGAATCGTGCGCGTCAGCGGGAACACCGATATCACCGTGGATTCGAAATCTTCACCCTTCAACCGGTACGCGGGAATCATTGAATGTCGCATTGTTGAGGGAACACTGACGCTGATCAATGAGTTGCCTCTGGATACCTATCTCGCCGGCCTCTCCGAAGAACCAGATACAGAGCCCGTGGAAAAACAGAAGGCCTTCGCGGTCGCTGCGCGCAGCTATGCGGCTTTCTATAGGATCCAGGCAAACAGGAAATTCCCCGGCATGCCCTACGACGGCGATGACAGTCCCGCACGCTTTCAGAGTTACAGCGGCGTTGCATACGCCGAACGCAACCCACGGTGGGTCGCAGCCGTCACGGAAACTTCAGGCCTGGTGGTGACCATCGCAAAGCAAGTCGTGAAAACTCCGTACTTCTCCGCAGACGACGGACGGACGAGGAGTCCCGACGAAGCAGGATGGAAGAATTTCCCCTTCGCTCATGTGTTCTCCTCGAAAGAAGATCCGTGGTGCGAAGGTCTCAAGCAGGCGGGGCACGGTGTCGGCATGAGCGGCTGTGGTGCCGAAGGGCAGGCGAACGAGGGGAAAACGTATACACAGATACTGGAGTACTACTATCCAACTACAAGAATTGCACCCATTCCTCAATGAATAAGAGTGATCCCTCCATCTGGACGCGTCCACGTTCTCCGCATCGAATTCCATACAGTATCTTCGAGAAAGTAGGCATTCATCGGTTTCACTGATGATGTTGGGTTATGCTTGGAGTGTGCTGCGGTGCAGAGTCTGTTCATCGGCCACGGAACCGGTTGTTTCGTTGGGGGAACTGCCACCGTGCGGCGTATTTGTGCAGCCTGAAACTGATGCGGAGACGGAACGGTATCCTCTTGATCTGCATTTCTGTCCCACATGCGGATTATCGCAACTTGGCGAACGTGTATCACCGAGAGAGTACTTTCGGCGCAATGCACATCTTGCATCGCATTCACCGGCCACCCAAGACCATCATGTGCATCTGGCGGAAGAGCTTGCCAGGCAAAAAGACAAAGGATGTATTGTGGATATTGGATGTAATGACGGCATGCTGCTCTCCTGCTTGGCCAAGAGGGGATATGACGTCCTGGGCATAGATCCATCCATACCCGCTTCAAAAATAACGACCGCTCGTGGCATACCCATAGTCACAGAATTCTTCGAACCGGACGTAGTGGAGAAATACAACCTCTGTGAGAAGGCGGATATCGTTTGTTGCACAAATACACTCCAGCATGTCGACGATCTGCATAAATGCATGGATGCCGTTTCTATGATGTTGAAAAAAAATGGATGGTTTGTGATAGAAGTTGGACACGTAGCGTCCGTTCTGAAGGAATTCCATCAAATCCACCATGAATACATAACCTATTTCTGGTCAAAACCACTCTGCATTCTGGCAGGACTTCATGGCTTTTCTATTCAACGCATGGAGATGTTGCCCATACACGGCGGGGTACTCCGCGCCTGGTTGCGCAAATCCTCCGATCCCCATTGTGATGCTTTGCCAGAGGAGAAAGGTCTCGGATCTGCGGACACCTACAGGGCATTTGCGGAGAGCGTTCCACATACTATACATGCCATCCGGGAATGCATGGCCACGTACACATCGGACACAAATCGCATGGTAGGTTACGGAGCATCCGCGCGTGGTTTGATTTTGGCGCACGTATGCGGACTCGGCGACTTCCTGGATGCATGCGTC
>VGKZ01000043.1 GCA_016866815.1 Candidatus Peregrinibacteria bacterium
AAGCTTCAGAGTGTAGGTGAAGGTGCTCCCCTTTCCCGTCACCGCTGTCGCTTCGATGTCTCCACCCTGCAGCTGCATGAACTGCCTGGCGATGTAGAGACCAAGACCGGAACTACTTTCCGCACCGGTATTGCTCTTGCGAATGCCGTCACGGGAAAAGAGATTCTTCAGAATATCCGGCAGCATGCCTTCTCCGGTATCCGCAACTTCGACGATGCCTTTGCCGTCTGCAGACTTCAATCGAACGGTGATGCCACCCTGTTTCGTATGCTTGAGGGCATTGCTGATGCTATTCATAATACACTCCGCAGCCTTTTCCAGATCGGCTTGCACCACGATACCGGGAACCGGCTCCTCCACGTTCAGATACAAACCGGCACGTTCGGCAGCGATCACGTAGTCGCGGATTGCACGGTCGACGATATCCCTCAACTTCACCGCTTTCAGTTCCACCGCGACAACGCCGCGATCGAGACGGGAGACGTTGAGAATATCCATGATCAATGTGTAGTTACTCACATTCACTGCATGCAGATCCTGCAATACCTTACGCAGGTCATCGGCAATAGGACCGTAGTCACCGTCGAGGATGGATTCAATATTCCAGCGCATCGCCGTGATAGGCGCTTTCAGCTGATGACTGACAATCGATGTGAAATCTTTGAGGGATTGGTTTTTGAAGGCCAAATCCTCGTTCAGTTTGATATTCTTGGCGCTCACGCGCGCCAGGGCCACAACCATAGTCAGCGTGAATAATGTGAGGATGGCACCGGCGACACCGAGGTTTACCTTCACGCTATCGAGAATACCGAATGCGGCATCTCTCGACTGTTGTGCGATGACTACCCATGTGTGGGACCCCACCGAGATCGGCACAAACGTGGCGAGCATCGTAATGCCGCTGAGCGGATCGACGTACTCGCTGGTCTGCATGGCTCCACCGAGAGCATCCCGTACGAGCGTTGCATCGGCATACGACTTGTTGCCGAGATCATTCGTATCGACATGCGGATTGGCGACGAGCGCAGACATGTGATCGACCACGAGCATGTATCCGTTGCTTCCGATCTCGCTGCTGCGCAGCCATTTTTCGATCTCACGCGCACGGTACTCAAAGACCAGAGTACCGAGTTCATGCTCTCCGTCACGCGACGGAACGGCAATGGCAATCGCAGGTTCACCGGGATACTGCGCCCGCTGGTACAGACCGGAAATCACCGGCTTGCCTGTTATCTTGAATTCACGAAACCACTCAACATCGGAAAAATTGCTGCCGTACGCTCCGGAAGCAGTCGGAAATTCGTTGATGACAACGGCACCCGTATTCACAAAAAAAGCACGGTGTATCTCCGGACGGGAAACCGTGATTGCCTTGAGACGCATACGGAGAGTGACCTGATCGTTATCGCGAATGGCCGCCAATGTTCCGTCCAAAGATGCGATAGCATGCGCGAGAGCGACATTCTCCTTCACCGCCTGTGTGAGTTGCTGGGCAAGATTATACGCTGCGGTAAGGTTCTGGGATTCCACGACGGAGCGCACGGACTGCGAGGCAATCTGGAGTGAGTAGAGACTTAAAAGGACGATCGGAAGGAAGATAGCGCAGAAGGGTAACGCCCAGAGAAATCTGCTCTTGCGAATTTTTGCATCGACGGCCTGCTCCCGGGGAGCATGATCGGCTGGAGTTTGTGTCATGCGTTTCTCATCATTATAGCAGAATTTTCCGCTCCGTGTAACGGGTAAAACACGGAGATTGTAAAAAGAACCTATTTCTGCTACAGTAATGATGAAATACACAAACACTCACACTCATATGATGAAACTTCTGCGTACCCCGACTGTCGCGTTCCTCACGTTTCTTGTGGGAATGACTTCCCTTGCTACAACGTTGCAAGCTCAAGTCCGCACCGGGGGCGGCGGCTCTTCGGGTAGCAACACCACCTCCGCGGGCGCCGGCATATGCGGAAACGGAGTGAGGGAAAATTCCGAACAATGTGATGACGGAAATACGGATAATAACGACGAATGCACAATGTACTGTATGAAACCGCGCTGCGGCGACGGTATCGTTCATCAAAAATTGCAAGAGGAGTGTGACGATAGCAACGGAGATGACAGTGATGAATGCACCAACGTCTGTCGCAAGGCACGCTGCGGCGACGGTATCGTTCATCAAAAATTGCTTGAGGAGTGTGACGATAGCAACGGAGATGACAGTGATGAATGCACCAACGTCTGTCGCAAGGCACGCTGCGGCGACGGTATCGTTCATCAAAAAATGCAAGAGGAGTGTGACGATAGAAACGGAGATGACAGTGATGAATGCACCAACGTCTGTCGCAAGGCTCGATGCGGGGACGGCATCACCAGCAACCAGCGCGGTGAACAATGTGATGAGGGTGAATCCAATGGTAAAGACGGCCACTGCACGAAGGAATGCAAGAAACCAAAGGTGGAGGAACCTCCGAAATGCGGCAATGGGGTCACGGAAGGAAATGAAGAATGTGATGACGGTAACGGCGACAACGCCGACGACTGCTCCGATAGATGTAGAAAAGCCTTCTGCGGCGACAGCATCGTCCAGAATTGGGAGGAATGCGACCTCGGACGCAGCAACGGTATGTACGAGTGTGATTCCTATTGCCGCAAGCGTCAATACAACAGCACCCCTGGCGGTACAACGGGCGATGATGGCACCATTACCATAGGCAATCCCCCACCGCCACCGTCCAGTGTCTCCAGCTCACAGCCTTCACGGGGAAACACTACGTCTCAGGAGGATGAAACATGGAAACGGATGATGGAGGAGATGAAAAAGCGCTCAGAAGAGGACCAGAAGCGCATGGAAGCGCAAATGGAAGAGCAGCGCAGAATGCAGGGATTCATGGGCTGCTTCAATTCTTCAGGAATGTGGACGAGCAACCGCTCTGAATGTGATGAAAATCAACGGAAACACCTCAAGGAACAAATCGTTGAAATCGATCAGAACATCCGGCAGAAAGTGAAACCTGTACCGGTTCAGACAATTCCTGAAGAGCAAGTGCGCGAGGAAATTCGCGAAAATCTCCTCGGTGACAACATCACCGAAGAGCACCGGAAAAAACTTCTCAGCGTTCTCGAAGAGGCAAAAACAAGAATGACACTCCTTTCGAAACAGGAACTCGCACCGGAGGTCACCGACTACCTCAAGCGCGCCATTGAATGGCTCGACCAGGGTGTCGTGTACTTCTCGTCCGGAGTCAATGCTCCCGAGGAAATCCGCCTCATGAATCAGCCAGTCCGTGACCTCATGAAGCAGGTCGGCGACCTGATCGCATCGCAGAAACAGCTGCCGAAGGAGCTTCCAAAGATCGATCCGATCGTCGAGAAGACTGAACTTCTCGTCAATAAATTCCGCAATGCTTTCGTTCTGCTCGCTCAGAATGGCATTGGCCTCGACCAGACGTCGTTGCAGGCGTATGTCGATGCAGCCCAGCACTTCGCTGAAGTGAAGCCCGCCTGCGTGGACCGTGGATTGAATTGCGGAGACCTGAATCAGGTCCTCGAAAAGCTCAAACTGGCCCGCCCCTGGCTGGAAGACCAGCTGAACGCGCACCCGGATATCGCGAAGAAAGTGCAATAATCGTTTCGTCTTGGCGTCGGCCTACTCTGGCACGGTGTATACCGCACTACCATCGGCGCTGAAGGGCTTAACTTCTGTGTTCGGAATGGGAACAGGTGTACCCCCTTCGCTAAAGACACCAAGACGAAAAGATCATGGTATGGGCATATCCCGCCTGCGTGCCCCGAACCAGATGCAAAGCATCGGTACAGGGCAAGTGTTACATGAACAGTACTCTTGTCCGCTTTTTCGTAAAAAAGAGGGAAAAAATGAAAAATGTTCAATCGTCCATTCGTACCACTCGGCTGAATGCATTGCTGCACGTACACCTGTGGCCGATCGAGCCGGTCATCTTCCGGCGGACTTATGGAGAGACGCAATCTTGGGAGGGGCTTCCCACTTAGATGCTTTCAGCGGTTATCCCTTCCGAACATAGCTATCCTGCGGTGCCGCTGACGCGACAACAGGTACACCAGAGGTTCGTTCACTCCGGTCCTCTCGTACTAGGAGCAACTTCCCTCACGTCTCTAAGTGATGGTGGAGGATAGAGGCCAAACTGTCTCACGACGTTCTGAACCCAGCTCGCGTACCGCTTTCATTGGCGAACAGCCAAACCCTTGGGGCCTTCTTCAGTCCCAGGATGCGATGAGCCGACATCGAGGTGCCAAACCGGTTCGTCGCTGTGGGCGCTTGGAACCGATCAGCCTGTTATCCCTAGAGTAACTTTTATCCGTTGAGCGATGTCCCACCCACGTGGTATGGGCATGTTAATAGCCCGGACACCGGATCACTATCACCGACTTTCGTCCCTGCTCGACCTGTAAGTCTCACAGTCAGGCCCACGTGTGCGATTACACGACAACGCCGATTTCCATCCGGCGCTAGTGGACCTTTGCGCGCCTCCGTTACACTTTAGGAGGCAACCGCCCCAGTTAAACTACCCGGCAAACACTGTCTCCCGGCGCGTGTCACGTCTCGGGGTGAGTGCCGTCGGAACGCAAAGGTGGTATTTCACATTGTGACTCCATCCCGGCTAGCGCCGGGACTTCACAGTCTCCCACCTATGCTACATATGCAAACCAACGACACAATGTCAGCGTATAGTAAAGCTTCATAGGGTCTTTTCGTCCTTCCACCATCTACCCGGCATTTGCACCGGGACTGCAATTTCACCGAGCCTTGCGTCGAGACAGTGACCAGACCGTTATACCATTCGTGCGGGTCGGAACTTCATGAAGCGTGAAAGGAAAACCTACGGTTTTCCTCTCACGAACTCTCCTTTCCCTAAGTGGAGTGCCTCCAGGAAAGCAAAGCTTTCCTTCGGCACGACTTATTGATGGACAGTCGTGAGAATTTCCTCCGGCGGGTCACCGGATCCTCGCTCAGCGAGGCGCACTAACCCTTCACTCAAGTCTCAAGACTCATGTCTCGAATCTCTCGAGTAAACGCATGTTTTTTACCGAGTGCACAATTCGCACTCCCCTCTGTCGCCAGAGGGATCGGACTATATCATCCACGGCTTCATTCTTACGAACTACGCCGAGGCGTCGCGTGTAGTCTCTGAGGAGCCCCCGCGAAGCGCGTAGCGCATAGTGGGGTTTCCTGCTGATTATCCGCACTCCGTACCTTTCGGCGTAGGAGATACTCGGATGTTCCAGCATATAGCGACGTTTTTCACTAGTTGCGCAGGGTATATAGCTGCGCTTGCCCACCGTAGCCTGAGCGTAGGCGGGCGCGGTTCTGGTTTGAATACGACATATTTCAATAAACTTTCTCGGAACTCTCGCGGCTTTCGCCGCCTTATGAGACCGTCACAACTCCGTGTGTGACAACCCCGCGGATGCGGGATGACTTACGTACCAAAGAGCTACTGCTCCGAGCTCATCGCTCAAAGCTCATAGCTCCACATACAATTCCCTAGTGCTGCGGATTTCTCCGGATTCGGGCAAGTTTTTTTATCGACCACCCGACAAGGAATTTCGCTACCTTAGGACCGTTATAGTTACGGCCGCCGTTCATCAGGGCTTAGATCGGAGGCGTAAACCTCCTCACGTGACCTTCTGACACTGGGCAGGCATCAGCCCCTATACGTTGTCTTACGACTTCAGCAGGGACCTGTGTTTTTGGTAAACAGTCGCCTGGCCTCTTTCGCTGCGCCCCGCACCCTCCTGAACTCACTGTACCGTCACCATTGATAGTCAATGATGAGATACCGTCTAAGATCAGAAGGGTGCGGGGAGTCCTTATCCCGAAGTTACGGACGCTTCTTTGCCGAGTTCCTTAACGCAAGATGACTCGTTCGCCTTGGTCTACTCGACCATCCCACCGGTGTTGGTTTGCGGTACGGTTTCATGAAACTCTCGAAAGCGATGCTTTTCTTGGAAGCGCAAGGGGACAGACTCAACCGCCAGAGGCGGATAATTGGCGTCCGCGCTCGACTCATCCGGCGGATTTACCTACCGGAATCAACGTCTAACGCGTTGCACGTGCAGTCAATACGCACGCTCTGATCCTCCCACTCCGTCCCACCGCTCCTGAAGTGGTAGCATCCTTTCCCTCAGACATAGTCCAGTAAACTGGACCAGAGGCCGGAGAGACTATCAGCAGCCACCCCTTGGCGATTTTCATGAAGTGCAGGAATGTTGACCTGCTGTCCATCGGCTACGCCTTTCGGCCTGACCTTAGGACCGACTAACCCCACGCCGATTGCCGTTGCGTGGGAAACCTTGGGAATTCGGCGGGCAGGGTTTTCACCTGCCTAGTAGTTACTCATGCCAACATTCTCACTTCTGTCCGCTCCACGACACCTCGCGATATCGCTTCAATGCTGGACAGAACGCTCTTCTACCACTCATACGATCCGAAGATCGTACGAATTCACTGCTTCGGTTACATGCTTCGCCCCGTGAATTTTCGGCGCACGACTCCTCGACCAGTGAGCTGTTACGCTTTCTTTAAAGGATGGCTGCTTCTAAGCAAACCTCCTGGTTGTCGGAGCAATCGCACTTCCTTTGCCACTGAGCATGTATTAGGGACCTTAGCAAATGATCTGGGCTCTTTCCCTCGTGACGATGGCAATTCGCTGTCACCGTCTCACTCCCGTCGCCTAAGGATCGGTATTCGGAGTTTGTCAGGATTTGGTGGGTCGAGAAGACCCCCGCATCCAAACAGTATCTCTACCCCCGATCGTGCACGACGAGGCTGCCCCTAAAGGCATTTCGAAGAGAACCAGCTATCTCCGGGTTCGGTAAGCTTTTCACTCCCACCCACAAGTCATCCCAACATCTTGTGACATGTTATGGTTCGGGCCTCCATCTCTCGTTGGAGAGACTTCACCCTGCTCATGGGTAGCTCACCCGGTTTCGGGTCTAGTGCCAGCGATCATATACGCCTGTTTAGGACTCGCTTTCGCTACGGCTCCGGCTAGAAACTGCCTTAGCCGACCACTGACAACTAACTCGTTGGCTCATTATGCAAAAGGCACACAGTCACTCGGTACCACGCTGGGCTCAGTAGATCTACACGCATGAATATCGCAGAAAATTATCATTTTTCATTTTCCAATTTTCATTGTACTCATTGAGCATTGCGCATTAAATGATAAATGAAAATTGATCAATGATCATTTGCTACGATTCATACCATCGATCTATAAACACAGTGTGGTACCGAGCTCCTATTCCTTGAACGCATCACATTTCAGAGACTATTTCATCCCCCTTCCGGGGTGCTTTTCACCTTTCCCTCACGGTACTATCCGCTATTGATCTTCGTACCTGTTTAGCCTTAGGTGGTGGTCCACCCAGATTCAGGCCGGATTTCACGTGTCCGACCCTACTCAGGAGTCTCCTGACGCAGCATTTCCTTTCGGCGACGGGGCTTTCACCCTCTATGGCCGGCCGTTCCAGGCCGTTTGCCTAGGAAAAACTGATCGTCGTATGGAGTCCTACAACCCCCACCGTCGCTCCTTGCTTCGCGCGGAGCTATGGTGGGCAGGCCCATTCGCAGATAATGGGCTCGCCCGCCGTAGCTTTTTGCGGAGCAAAAAGCGAAGGTGGGTTTGGGCTGTTCCCCGTTCGCTCGCCACTACTAGGGGAATCTCTCTTTGATTTCTTTTCCCCCGCTACTGAGATGTTTCAGTTCGCGGAGTGACCTTCCGCTCCGCTTCGCAGAGCGAGACATAAGCTGTAAGTTGCAAGTTGTAAGCTTCTTATAAGCTTATTGCTTGAGTCTTATAGCCCGTCGCTCAACGAAGCGAAGCGGATACTAAAACATGACTTTTAGTGGGTTGCCCCATTCGGAAATTCCCGGCTGGTAGCGCCTGCCTAGCGGCTCACCGGGACATATCGCAGCTGGCCACGTCCTTCATCGGAGTACGAAGTCGAGGCATCCGTGTGATGCGCATGAGTAACATTTTTCATTCTACGTACCACATGGGTACATAGGTACTGTTCATGTGCCACATCGCAGGCAGAAAATGCCCACAATCTGACACAGAATCTATTACAGATTCGTTCATGTTCTTTCATTGTGCTGCCTGTGCTGTGAAAGAACTCCCGCCCGGACCCCGCAGGAAATGTGGATCCGGGATGGCGCCGTGGCCATGGTCCGCAATCTGGAACCCTTCGACTCTCCGCCTACGGCGGATCGCTCAGGGTTTTTATCCGCCAAAGGCGGATAAAAAAAAGCGGGTGGCTCACGCACACCCGCAGAATTCGGCGCCTTCTTTAGGCGGAGATCACCCCCGAAATGGGGGGACTCGATTCCTGCGGGTATGCATGAAAAGCATAGAGCTAAGCAATTTTAAGGGCTTATTTAGGAAATGCAAGAAAAAGAGGAAAAATACAAAAGAATGTTGGTGCGTCTAAAAACCGGTAGAAAATATCGCCCTTACTCCATCGGAATTACGGCTTCTTCTTGCGATTCTCCTGCGACTACCCCCTCCCTGGCCTGCAGCAGCACCAACTGTTCGACGACCACCTCCGTCCGGAAAATCTTGGTACCTTCGGGACCGTCCCAGCTGCGGGTCTTCAAGTAGCCTTCGACGTAGAGGGGATTCCCCTTTCGGACATTCTTCGTAATGAACTCCGCCTGCGCTCCCCACGACACCAGATTGTGATACTCCGGCAGGCTCTGCTTCGTGCCGCTCGCATCTTTCCAGGTACGGTTTGTCGTCCCCCCCC
>VGKZ01000044.1 GCA_016866815.1 Candidatus Peregrinibacteria bacterium
CTAAACGCGCTACGCTTCTCCTCCTATGCGCATAGCGTTCGTCACCCCCGAGTACATCACAGAGTCCACCTGCGACGGCGGTCTCGCGAACTATACGCACCGTACCGTTCTCGCGCTCCGGTCGATGGGGCACGAGCCTGTTGTCTTCGTTCCGTACGATGCTGATCAAACATTGCACCACGAAGGCGTAACGGTACACCGCGTCCAAACATGGAATCCGGCGCAGCAATGGTCGAAGTTCTACACGTATGTGAGGATTCTCGATCGCCTCACGTTCATGATGTTCCATATGCTGCTGAATCTTCTGTGGAGGAGTCACCGCATGAACAAGGTCGTCGCTGCCGAACACCGAAAGCACCCTTTCGATGTTGTCCATTACACGCACCTGGGCGGCATGGGCGTACTCCGGTCGAGCAATCTCCCCGCAGTGGCGAGACTCTCCAGCTCGACACGCCTATGTCAGGAACTCGGTGGCTACGGCGAGAGGAATTTTCAGATCGCACAGCAGAATTTCATCGAGCGCATTGCTCTGTGGAGGGCTGATATCGTCTTCGGTCCGAGTCGACGCATCGCAAGACTCACCGAAATCGAATGCGGCATTCCCGTCCGCGTCATCGAGAGCCCGTTTACTCCGGACGTCGCTTCCACCGACGATTCGGTGTATCGCGCCCACCTTGCCACGAAGAAATATCTGCTCTTCTTCGGTTCGATCGGACTCATCAAAGGTGTCGCGACCATCGCGGAAATCATTCACCCGTTACTGAAGCGCCATCCGCAATTGCACTTTGCGTTCGTCGGCAAGTGTTTGTCCGGGCAGGAGGGAGGAGATCTGATGGATCGTGTGTTCCGACATGCCGCGGAGTACGCGGACCGCGTGCTGTGGATTCCCGCTCAACCACACGAAACGTTGTACCCCATCATCGCCCGGGCTTGTGCGGTCGTTCTTCCGTCCCGCATCGACAATTTCCCGAATGCCTGCATCGAAGCGATGGCATTGGAGCGCATCGTGATCGGAACGAGGGGAAACGGTTTCGAGCAATTGATCACCGACGGCGAAAGCGGATTTCTCTGCGAAGTCGATGATGCGGCGGGACTCCTCGCGACGATCGAGCGTGTTCTTGCGTTGACGAGTGATACATCGCGTTCCATCGGGCGGCGCGCGGAGGAACGCATTCGGATTCTTGCTCCCGAGAATACCGTTTCAGCCCTTCTCGACTGCTATCTGGATGCCATGGATATGCACAGGAAGCAGATTGTTTCCCCCCGCATCGCATGTGTGGCATCTGCGGGTTGATCACCACCGGTACAAAGCCGGAGCGGAGTGCTATCGATGGGATGAATGAAGCTCTACGTCACCGCGGGCCGGACGGCGGCGGCATCTGGATACGGGAGAATGTGGCGCTCGGTCACCGGCGACTTGCGATCATCGACCCGAAGGGCGGTGAACAGCCGATGGGGGATGATGACGGACGTCTGCAGATCACCTATAACGGTGAACTCTACAACTATCGGTTGCTCCGGCTTGAACTCGAGCGTCTTGGCGTCCGCTTTCACTCGGATTCTGACACGGAGGTCGTCCTGAAGTCCTACCGTGTCTGGGGAGAGGAGTGCGTACGGAAATTCCGCGGAATGTTCGCCTTCGGCATTGCAGACTTCCGCGAACGGAAGCTCTTTCTCGCGCGCGACCACTTCGGTATCAAGCCGCTTCTGTACTGCGACATTCCGGGGTTGTTTGCATTCGCTTCGGAGCTCGGGGCTCTGAAAACTCTTCCGCAGTTCCCGCGCAACCCCGATCTCCGTGCGATCGATCAGTTTCTCTGGCTCCAGTACATTCCCGCTCCGCGCACGGCGTACGCCTGCGCAAAAAAACTGCCACCCGGCCACACGCTCGCCGTTTCATTCGACGGTGCCGTTGCCACGCCCCGTTCATACGTTCACCACATCTTCACACCGGATCATTTCCGTTCCGGTCCGGAGTGGCTGGAGGCGCTGCGGGCCGCGCTCGATGCTTCCGTGCGAGCGCATTGCATAGCGGATGTTCCGTTCGGTGCTTTCCTTTCCGGAGGAGTGGATTCCAGTGCCGTCGTCGAAGCGATGTCACGCACGCTCACGCAACCGGTGAAAACATTTACGATTGCATTCCGTGAACCGGAATTCGACGAATCCATGCATGCGCAGACGGTGGCCAAAGCCTGCGGTACCGAACATACCGTCGAAGTCGTCGAGCCCGATGCTCTCGGTATTCTTCCCGATCTGGTGCAGCACTACGGAGAGCCGTTCGGCGACAGCTCGGCGGTTCCCACGTACTACGTTTCGCGACTCGCGCGCGCGTCCGTTCCCATGGTGCTCTCCGGCGACGGCGGTGACGAAGCATTTGCAGGGTACAACACGTACCGTTCGTGGATGACGCTCGCTGCTGCAGACCGTACGCAGGAACGGTGGCAGTCCATGATCGAGTACATCGGCAGGTCCACTCGGATGCAGCTCTGGAAAGAGGATTTCCGGGATGTCGTTGCCGATCGCTGTGAGGTATTCGACGACGCATTTGCCTGGACGCGGACATTTTCTCCCGCGAATGTCGCACAGTACATGGACCTGCATACCTATCTGCCCAACTGCATCCTCACGAAAGTGGATATTGCGAGCATGATGCACGGTCTCGAAGTGCGAACACCGTTCACGGACACCGCAATCTGGCGCCTCGCACTGTCCATTCCGGAGCGATGGAACATGCGACGGGGGTCGGACGGGCAGTGGGAGGGAAAGTGCCTGCTCAAGGAGCTCCTGAAAGATGTATTGCCGCAGTCAGCAGTCAAAAGACCGAAGCAGGGGTTTGCGGTTCCCATTGACCGGTGGTTCGCGCGCGGCGGTTGTCTGCACGGAACATTGCAAGAGCGTCTTCTGGCTTCCGATACGCCTCTCTCACAATTCTTTGATCCTGATGCAGTCTCACGCATCCTCCACGGTGAACGATCGGGACCGAAGTGGTTGCTCCTCGTTCTGGATGAGTGGTTACGGCAGGAGGAGGTATCATAATCCCATGCTCCCACTCGACCGACCGTTCACCGGCAGAGAAGAGGTGGATTCCGTTGCGGAGGTTCTGGGTTCCCACTGGCTGACGCAGGGGCCGAAGCTTGAGGCATTCGAGCGCGCATTCGCCGCATACACCGGAGCAGCACATGCCGTTGCGTTGGGTAACTGCACCGTTGCACTGCAGCTCACACTCACGGCTTCGGGCATCGGTCATGGTGCCGAAGTCATCTGTCCTTCGCTTACGTACATCGCGACCTGTAATGCCATATTCCACGCCGGCGCCGTTCCGGTGTTTGCCGACGTGGATCCGGAACGCTGGACGCTGGATCCCGCAGATGTCGAACGTCGTATCACGCCGGACACGCGGGCAGTGATGGTCGTGCATCAGATGGGCATGCCTGCCGATGTGGATGCACTTCGCACTCTGTGTACTCAAAAACATCTCCTCCTGATAGAAGACGCGGCATGCGCTGCCGGTTCTCTGTACAGGGGTCGGCCCATCGGCGGAGGAGGCAACCCTGCTTGTTTTTCATTCCATCCGCGAAAGGTCATCACGGCGGGGGAGGGCGGCATGGTGACGACCGATGACGCGGGGCTTGCCACGCAGCTTCGGTTGCTGCGTCATCATGGTATGTCCGTCAGTGACCGTGTGCGCTTCGAAGTCGATGCGGCGGTCTTCGATGAACATGTTATCCGTGGGTTCAACGCGCGTATGAGCGACGTGCATGCGGCGATCGGATGCGTGCAGATGGAGAGACTGGAAACGATTCTCACCGAGCGCCGCCCTATCGCAGCACTCTATCATTCCGCCTTCTCCCATTGCAGAGGAATTCTCCCTCAGTACGAACCGCAGGATTGTGCTTCGAATTATCAGTCGTACGCTTTCCTCACGACAAAGGCATGTCCGTTGAGCAGGGACGAGCTTGTCCGGAAGCTGCGTGACGCAGGCATCGGAGCCCGCAGGGGCATTCTCACCGCGCATCGCGAACCCGCATACGCCGATGTGCGTCGTGTGAGCCTTCCCGTTTCCGAAGACGTGTCCGACCGCATGGTACTGCTGCCGCTTTTCGTCGGTATGACGGAGAAGGACATCGCTCTCGTCATCGATACCGTGCTCTCACTTGCCGGTGCAACGGTTGCCGTGTGATCACAGTCCAAGATCTCCTGCGACGGCCTTCATGGCATCGAGTGTGATTTGGACGAATTCATCGAGCGGAATGCCGAGGAGCGCTTCGCACTGCTGAATCTGGGAACGGTCCACCTGCGCAGCGAAGCTCTTATCCTTCAGTTTCTTCGTCACGCTTTTCACTTCCACGTCCGCGATCTTCTTACTGGGTCGTACGTACGTCACCGCGATGATGAAGCCGGTCAGTTCATCGACACAGTACAAGCATTTTCGCAGCATCGTATCGAGCGGATACTTCTCGCCGTACATGCTCTGGTAGTGCGCACGAATATCGCCGAGCAATTCCTCCGGGGCTTTGATGGTCGAGAGCAGATGCGCGAGCGTGTCTCCGCAGTGCTCTCTGTAGTCTTTATCCAGTTTGTCCCAGTCGAGGTCATGCAGCATGCCTGCCACTTTCCACGTCTGCGTGTCGCCGCCGAATTTCTTCGCAAGCGCTTCCATTGCCGCTCCGGTCGCGACCAGGTGTGCTTTCGTCGCATCAGCATGCGCTTCCAGAAGTCCGTGTGCCGCGGGGAGAAGGTGGCCGTAGGAGGCGTGTTCGAGGAGCATGGATGAAGGTGGAGGGAGAGAGGATACCGAGGAGCTTTGTGCTTTGAGCTTTGAGCTTTGGTGGACATTGCTTGTGGCTGATCGCTCATAGCTCACAGCTTTTTCAGGTTTCATCAGCGGGAACAGCACCACGTCGCGCAGGTTTCCCTGCTGCGTCAGCAACGCCACAATTCTGTCCACGCCCATGCCCCAGCCGCTGCACGGCGGACAACCGTACTCCAGTGCTTTCACGTACTCGTCGTCTTTTCTGTGTGCGTCACTGTCTCCCTTCGCGCTCGCTTTTGACTGCGCATCAAATCGCTGTGCCTGATCGACAGGATCGATGAGCTCGCTGTAGGCATTCACGATTTCCCATCCGCCGACGACGAGCTGGAAGCGGTCCGTACTATCGGGATTGTCGTCATTCCTGCGCGCAAGGGGAGAGAGGTCGAGAGGGTGTTTCGTGACGAAGGTCGGCTGCACGATTTTTGGACGACTGACTTTCTTGTAGAGTTGATCGATCAAATTACCTCTGCCCAGAGCCTTAATATCGACATCCAGTTTGATACCTTTCTTCGTGATCGCGGCGCGCAGATCGTCCGCGGTTTTGCAGTAGCGGAAGTCGATCCCACAGTCTTTCTCGATAATCTCGGCGATGTCGAGCTTCGGCCACGGAGGTTTGAAATTCACTTCCACAAGGTTCCCTTCGCGGTCGGGAATGTTCACCTTCATGCTCCCCGTGAGTTCCTTCATCAGCGTCGAGAGCATGTCTTCCGTGAACCGCATGTTCTCCTCGTAGTCCCAGTACGACGCGTAGTGTTCCACCATCGTGAAGTCCTGCAGATGACTGGGGTCCAGTCCTTCGTTGCGGAAAATCCTGCCGACTTCGAATACGCGGTCGAACCCTCCGACGAGGCATTCCTTCAGGAACGTTTCCGTTGCGATACGCAGGAACACATCCATATCGTATGCTTCGTGATGGGTGACAAACGGTGTCGCGAGCGCTCCGGAAGCGGCATTCACCAGTACCGGTGTTTCCATCTCCACGAAGCCGTTTTTCCAGTAGAACTCGCGCATGAGACGGATGAAGTCGCTGCGGAATGTAAAGCGGTCGAATGTCTCGCGGTTACTCGTCAGATCCAGGTAGCGCTGACGCCACGCAGTCTCCTGATCGGCGATCCCGTGCCATTTTTCCGGAGGACTTCGCAGCGCTTTCGTCAGCATTGTCCACTCCTTCACAAGAATGGTGGGTTCGCCTTTCTGCGTCGTGAAGTGTTCTCCGCTGACGCCGATGATGTCACCGAGATCGATAAGTTCCAGTACGGCGTTGAATTCTCTCTCGGAAATCACGTCGGCTTTCCATGCGATCTGCAGTCTTCCTGTGTGATCCTGCAGCGTCGCGAAGATCATTTTTCCCATCCCGCGGAAGAGGACGACTCGTCCCGCGATTGCTGTTTTCTTCCTGTCTTTCAATGTTTTCGCCTCAGTGAGAGTGTGCGTCCGATCGAACTTGGCGGCGTACGGTTGCTTGCCGCCCGCGCGGATGGCCTCTGCCTTCTTCAGACGGAACTCGTCCATATGGCTCAGAGAATAGTGAAATTGGCGCCAAAACGGAAGCTCACTATTCAAAAACGGACTATCGGGGAATCTTCCGCTTCTGCCTGGTATGCACACTGATTTTCACCGTGCGCTTTGCATAGGCTTTCAGCAGGATCCGCACGACGTCCGAAAAGCTCAAATCATCACATCTTGCCTGTCTGAGGACTGCGGATTTCAACCGGGGATCCAGTCGCAGGGAAACGAGGGTGTCGCGGGGCATGGATGTGATTGTATATATATTGTAATACAAAAACCAGTGCATCATCCGATCTCATCCGCGGTAATCCCGTACTGCCCCATGATTTTGCGTGCCTGCGCAAAAAACTTCACGTGGTCCTTGGTCATGTCCATATTGAATCCGGTACGGAGAAGGAAACGATGCGGTGCAAGAACCAAGATGATCGCATCGCGACTTTTCGTCAGTGCGGCTTCATTGAGCCCCATCATGGCGTCATGGAAGTGGTCGGGGTCACCGGGATCGTTGAACCACTGTGCAGGCCAGTTGTCTGGAGAAGCGAGGCGATTCTGCATGCGGAGTCATCAATACTCTTCCGCAGAGTCTCCCTTCTTAGCAGAGGGGAAGGCATTCATTGTTTCGTAGATCAGCGCTTTCAGTTCGGTCAGCAGTTCCGTCAGGTTTCCTTCATCGGGAAGATCCAGGACGCCTTCCATACGGTCGTAGATGCCTCTCAGCGTTTTCTCTACCTCGCTCGGCTCGCCCTTCTCCAGTGCCGCTTGCAGCTCATCGAGCGACATCAGGCATTTCTGATCCAAGATCGACATCTGCTCTGCCGTACAGATAGAGGGGAAAGATACGTCTACCGTACCCCTCGTAAGGCCTGGGTATAGGAATGAGGACTCCCAAGTGCATAGTTGTTAATTTTTTGGCTTTATGAAGCCAAAATTAAGGATATCCGTATCTCATCTTTTCCTATCCTTCCGTCGTGTATCCCGCACCGATCTTCCAGACACCGCGTTCGCGGAAGGCGGGGATGGTCTGCCGACGGGCGGCATTCAGGAACGCGTGCACGGATTTACACTGGGTTTTCGCGAAGTCTGCGAGCGGGACGATCTCCTGACCCTGCAGATACGCGATGCGTTTGTGGAGCGACTCGAGCAGCGCGAGCGTGATGACGCGCTCCATTCCCTTCGTCCGCTTTTCGGCGTGGTACTGTTCGAAGCACGCGAAATATTTTTCCCGTTCCTTGTCGCGGATGATGACGGGGGGAAATCCCAGTTGCTGGAGCTGTACGTTGATGCTCATGCGTCCTATGCGGCCGTTGCCGTCGTTGAATGGATGGATGGTTTCGAACCCGAGGTGGAATGCAGCGATCTTGTCGACGAAGTATGTCTCAAAATCGCTTGAATAAGCCAAAATAATGCGATCCATGCGTGAGATCACTTCTTCGGGCGCTGCGCCGATGTGCGTCCCCACGCGCACGAATTCACCGCTCTTGCGGTAGCGCCCGGCGATCGCATCATCGATCCCTCCGATGAGCATCGTGTGCAGTAGCAGAATCGTCTCCGTCGAGAGTTCGATGCCCGTTCCTTTTCCCCGCACGTACTGCGAGACAGAGGCGAGATGTTTTGCTTCGAATATTTCCCGCACGGTGATGCGGCTTGTCACTTGCTGATCGAGGAGAATCCGTTCCGTCTCCCGCAGCGTCAGTGTGGAATTTTCAATGGCGTTGGAGTTGAACACACTCTCGGAGAGTTCAGAGGTGTCGATGAGCGCAAGCAGGGATTCTTTTCCCTGCCGGCATGCGTCATACTCTGCCTTGAGCGTGGTCAGCCGTTCACGGAACGGTTGGGGGGTAGCCATGGCAGAAGTCTATCAAATTAACTGTATTTAGTCAATAATATGTTAATTTAAGTATATATTTTGTTAAATTAACGGTATTTTAATGTATTCGGACCATCTCCGGCAGCTGTCGTCGATGGGATTTCATCCCCGTCGGACTGTGCGTGTACACGTGCAATGCAGCTTCCGTACCCTTTTTATTGACACCCCGCATACCGTCTCCGTAGACTGCGCCAGCAACTTCTTCCTCATCCAAGGAAGGCTTGTGTTCCAGCGCGCCTCCGGCTTCATCCCTACGGATTACGCCGAGACAAGCTCGCCCAATGAACCTCCAAGCGTCTGCACGATGTATTTCAGACATACGGTATGTCTCAAGGTCTCATCTGCACCAAAATCGGCATGTCCCGCGTGTTTTCCCCCGAGGGAAACGCCATCGCCGTGACGTATCTGAAGGCTGAACCGAACACCATTTTGCGTCTGAAGACGACAGAGAAGGACGGTTACAATGCCGTCGTTCTCGGTACC
>VGKZ01000045.1 GCA_016866815.1 Candidatus Peregrinibacteria bacterium
ATGGTCCGTCCGGTGGGAATACGGAAGCCGGAGGAGTGTAGTGCCATCCACACGCGCTGTTTACTTTCCTTTACAGCAGTATCTCCCAGGCCGACGATGATCATGCGATCCTCGCCACGTGCCGAGGCCACTTCAACGGTCACGTCGTGGCAGGAGAGGCCAATATTTGCCAGAGAACGGATTTGAGCAAGCATGGGACAGAGTGTACTTGCGTACACCTTTTTCTGTCTATAGAATCCGGTGGACATTCGTACACTTTTCTACTCTGATCATGGAATCCACTTCCCATGTCGGTATCCGCGGCGAAGCGATCGCATCTGCTCATCTGACGAAAATAGGGTACGTCATTCTCGCGAAGAATGTCCGCATGGGTCACGATGAAATCGATATCGTCGCACTCGATCCGAAGGACGATGTCATCGTCTTTGCCGAAGTGAAATCCCGTGCTCGCCGTGACCGTCACTACTGGCCGGCGATGAATATGACGTGGGAGAAAAAGCGATGCATGCGCCGTGCCGCGCGTCGGTGGATCGCGAAGGCTTCCGAAGAGCGTGGATACCGTCTGGATCTTCTCTGCGTCGCTGAAGGACAGGTGGTCGATCACCTGATCAACGTCGGTTGGCATGATCACCAATAATTGATCAGTGTGCCTCCCCCAAGATTCAGCACTGCCGCCGCCGGCCACCGTTCGATGTCTTCGGGTGATTCCATCATTTCTTCCCACACACGCTTCTTCCCTTCTCCTTTGAGCAGGAAAATCTTTCGCTCTGCGCTGCCGAGGACGATGAGTGTCACAGAGATGCGATCGCGTACGTCGAAGGTGTCGGTCACCGTGTGTACAACAAGATGATCGCCGAAAGCAGCTTCCGTCAGCGGCGGAAAGAGTGATGCGATGTGGCCGTCTTCGCCCATTCCCAGGATGACGATGTGCGGGATTCCGCTACTCAACATCTGCGCGATCTTCTGTTCGTAGTCCGTGATGCATTCACCGATTGGCAGTGTGGTATCGGGGAAAATAATCTGCGATTCCGGAATCGTTGCATGCTTGAGGAGCGTCGAGTGCACCAGGTGTTGGTTACTGTGTTTGTCCTTTGCCGGAACATAACGGTCATCGACGAGAAATACCGTCACTGCACTCCAATTGATATTTTCCTTTCCCAACGCTTCGTAGATCGGCTTCGGTGTGGAACCGCCGGAGAGCCCCACGATCGCGCTGCCGTACTCATCGATGTTCTGGCGGATGCGTTCCGCGAGGAGCCGCACGGATTCCTGTGTGAATTCCTGTTCGCCTTTGGTGCGGATGTGGTCGTAGTCCATGAGCTGTAATACGTAAGCTATAAGCTGTAAGACGTAAGCTGTAAGACTCAGAGTCCTCCTTCAAAGCTTGCCGCTTAAAGCTTATAGCTTAAAGCTTAAAGCTTATAGCTCTTATCTCATAGCTTCAGCACCATTGTAATCCTTCCCTCTTCATCCACTCCTCCGCTTCCTTCGGACCGGCAGTTCCCGCATCGTATGTATAGAGCGGAGCTTTCCCGGAATCCAGATACGCCTGCACAGGATCGAGTAAACGCCATGCTGCGCGCACCTCGTCGAAGCTCAAAAACCACTGGTGCTTGCCGTGGACCGCTTCGAGGATCAGCAGCGAATGCTCCGGCAGACAGTCGCCGACGCACACGAGAGGGTCTTCCAGAATGAGCGGGCGGAACGCGGGTTCCGTCCCTCCGACTTTCGTCTGCAGATGCATGCGCATACCGGCTTCGCCCTGCAGGATGATATCCAGTCTGTTCGGTGTCGCACCCTGTCCCACGGGTCTCGGCTCCTGAAACAGGATGGTGACACGCGTCTCCTTCTTCGAGAGTCGCTTGCCGCTGCGCAGATAGAAAGGAACACCTTCCCACCGCGAGATTTTCGTCATCAATTTCATCGCACTGTACGTGTTCGTCTTTGAATCCTTCGCCACGTCTTTCTCCTTGCGGTATGCCGTTGCTGTTTCTTTGCCGACCGCTCCTTCTCCGTACTGCCCCTGTATCACGATGTCGTCCATATCCGCTGCGGGCGGGATGTAAAACTGTTCCAGTGCATTCTTTCTTCCGGCATCGAGTTCTCCTTCGTTATGGAGGCGCATGGTCAGCAGCGACACGATCATCATGAGGTGACTCTGAACCATGTCGCGGAACGTGCCGGATGCTTCGAAGTATCCCGCTCGCCCTTGGATTCCCGCGCTTTCCAGAGCGGTGATCTCCACGTGGTTAATGAGGGTGTTCTTGAAGATCCGCTCCATCATCGGGTTCGCATGTCGCAGGTAGTAGATATTGCGGACGGCTTCTTTTCCGAGGTAGTGATCGAGCAAATATATTTCTTCCTCTCTGAACGATTCCAATAGTTGCGCTTTGATCACCTCGAAACTCTTCAGGTTGTGACCGACGGGTTTCTCCACGATGACGCGGAACGGCGATTTGCCGTCGTGCACTTTTCCGGCACACAGGTTCTTCGATACTGCGGGGAAAATATCCGGTGGGACGGAGAAGTAGGCGAGGTGGACGACTTGGTTTTTGGTTTTTGGTTTTTGGTTTTTGGCCCATCCACTTTCAATTGCTTCCAAACGCTTTGCCAACTCCTTATACGCTTTCACGTCGTCATATTGTCCGCTGACGTAGTACACGTGAGTGAGAAATTCCGTCAGTGCTTTTTCCGTCACGGCGGGCATGTGCGTGCGGATGGATTTCTCGACGTGCTTTCTGAATTCCGCATCCGTCATCTCCGTCCGTGAAAATCCGACGACGCAGTAGTTCTCCGGAACGCGCTTCTTCAACGCGAGGACGTACAGTGCGGGGTAGAGTTTGATATCCGCAAGGTGCCCCGATGCTCCGAAGAGTATGAAGCTGAAGGGCTGGGCCGTTTTGAGCTCTCTGGTTGGAAGCATGGGAAGGAGATTGCAGAGTACCTTACAGAGGAGCGCGGAGGAAATGATCAATTGCCAAACATCAATTTCCAGAAAATGTACATTGCGTATAACCAATAATCATTGAGTGGAAAATGAACATTATGACGTTCCCAGGGTGAGGATACCTGCCTGCCGGCGGAACCGAGGGGCCAAGTTCAGTTGGATGTGGAGTGTGGCAGGGGTATCATCATTGTTAATGGACGAGGATATCCCAGTTTTGCATGAAGAGCGCATTCATGGGAGAGCCGATCTCACACCCGAAGGTGTCGCGATCCTCAGAGACGCTGCTGTGCATACCTGCAACGGATCCACAATACAGAGCATTGCAGACGATGTGTGTCGTAGGAGGCGAGGTGCGGAATTGGCTTGTACAAACATGTCTGTAGGACTCGGTTGTGCACCTGGTGTCATACGTTTCAGAAACACGTGTCGTCAGTGTATTGAGGGGATTATGAGGAGGATTAAAAAAGATTAATTCATCTCTTGCGCAGAGCGCTGAGGAGAGTACAGTCCCGCCACATCATCGCTCTATCCAGAGAGGCAGAGAGCCCGCCTTCGTCCCTTCGGGACTACGGTGTGCAGGGGAACCGGCCCCATACTGCCCCCCAACCTTCCTTAGCGGGAAACGGTGGGAATTCCGGCCCCAAAAGGGGGAAGATACCAGTTCACTCTTCCCTTGCGCGGGAGGAGGTATTCGCAGATTCCTGCCCCTGGGGGCAGTCCGCAGGTTGAGAACCTGCTGCTACGAAACCACGCATTTGCCTTCCTTATATTTTTTACCTCTACGCTCCATGTCGTATCTGTTTACATCCGAATCCGTCACCGAAGGTCACCCGGACAAACTCTGTGATCAGATCTCCGATGCAGTGCTCGACTACGCACTGAAAAATGATCCGAAAGCACACGTTGCCTGTGAGTGTCTTGCGACAACAGGTCTCGTGGTCGTCGCCGGTGAAATTACGACGAACACGTACATTCCGATGGCCGAGGTCGCACGCAAGACTATCGAAGAAATCGGCTACAACGACGGTATCTTCGGTTTCGATCACAAAGCCTGCGCAGTGATGGTCTGCGTCGGCGAGCAGAGCGCCGATATCAACCAGGGCGTCAGCGTGGAGAAGAATGTCGTCAAAGAGCAGGGAGCAGGAGACCAGGGTCTCATGTTCGGTTTCGCCTGCGACGAAACGCCGGAACTCATGCCGCTTCCCATCAGCCTCGCACACAAACTCACCAAGAAACTCTCGGGCGTACGCAAAGCAGGAACGCTTGCTTACCTCCGTCCGGACGGAAAGAGCCAAGTCACGGTGGAATACAGCGATGACGGCAAACCGCAGCGCGTTTCCTGCGTCGTCATTTCCACGCAGCACGCAGACAATGTCGAACACGCCCAGATCTGCGCGGATATCAAGAAGCACATCATCGAGCCGGTGTGTGGCAAATACATCGATGAGCGCACGCAGTACCACATCAATCCGACCGGTCGCTTCGTCATCGGAGGCCCTCCCGGTGACTGTGGACTGACCGGAAGAAAGATCATCGTCGATACGTACGGCGGCTACGGTCGTCACGGCGGCGGTGCGTTCTCCGGAAAGGACCCGAGCAAAGTTGACCGTTCGGCCGCCTATGCAGCGCGCTGGGTCGCCAAGCACATCGTGAAGGCTGGTTTCGCCAGGAAGTGTGAAATACAAGTCGCCTACGCCATCGGTGTTGCCGAACCCGTGTCCATTCGGGTCGATACATTCGGCGGCGCAGACGACAGGAAGTTGGAGAAAGCAGTCCGCGAAGTCTTCGATCTCCGTCCAGCGGCAATCATCCGTGATCTCGATCTCCTCAAGCCCCAGTATCGGCAGGTCGCCGCGTACGGGCACTTCGGCCGTGAGGATTTGGCCGTGAAGTGGGAAGAGACACCCCGGGTAGATGCCTTACTTAAGGCCGTGAAATAGGGCTAAGGGACTTCCAGTCTCAATTTGGTACCATCGATTTCGTACCTCTGTCACCATCGCCCCATGCAACCAGCTGAATTCCGTGTTACCGGGCTACGCATACCAAGTAGCGAGAGGCGGGTTGCTGGGGAAGATGTACGGCCGACCGGTGATAGCCTGATTACCGTCCGTGAAATGCCTGGAAAAAAGGAGGGCGTGAATCTCTATTTATGCTCAACGGGTGGCGCAGTGTTCGACGTTCTCCAACGCGTGAAGGAATTACCTCCAGAGCTTGCTAGATACACGCAGCCAGGTGAAGAGGAGAAAGTTCTTGCGGAATTTAATACACTCATTCAATTCTTTGATGCAGGTATCATTGCAGGACAAACTGCAGTGATGCAGGGTGGTAATAATCGTCGTGCGGCTGCAACAGATCTCGCGAAGGAATACGTCCTTGCTCGGCTGCAAGCACACCGTACGCATCTGATTGTGGAAGCGTGCAAGAGTGCAAATGGCAACATTCGCGGCTGCTGTGCGGGTCACGAGTGTTAAGCGACTGCAAGTGATGTATGCAGCGGATCACTGACAAGTTCAGTCAGCGCACCATTGGTTTGTGCGTAGTCCCGCGCGATACGTGAAATTTCTGCAGTATCGATCGGCCGCGGGTCGAGGCAGCGGCTATAGAGTTGCTCCCAATGAAATCCTTCACCGGGAATTCTCTGTGGGTTCGCGAGAACGCTCTGCCAGCCCTGAATAATTTTTCTCCGGAGCTGTGCTTCCGTCCGGACTGGGAAGTGGGCTATCCATAGAGCTGAAGTCGGTGTCGAGTGCAGCAGTTCATCACCGAGAGCCACGGCGTGATTGCCCGGGAGAATCTTGCAATTACTGTGTCGGATCAGTGATCCAGGGATGATCATCTTGTGGTACTGTGGAGTTTCAATTGAGCGGCGATGGGTGATGCGCTTGATCGGGTTTTTTTCAGCGGGATCATCCCGATGCGTCGGAAGGTACGTTTTCCATGGCACGGCAGTCGGTGTGTCTGTCGGAAGTGCGGCGATCGCATCGCGAATGTTTACCGATGACTGTAACAATTCGTCCGCATCGAGCGGCACGACCCAATCATCCTCTTCGATGGGCAGAGCTTTGACGAGTTCCGTGAGCGCACTCGCCTGTCGATGCGCAACACCTTCATCCATCCCGATACGAATAGGCAAACCTTGCCTCTGGAGGCTGCTGGCAATCTGCAACGACCCATCGCGGGACATATGGAGCATGATGTGCATCTCCTGTGCGAACGTGGCCGTATGGCGCAGGAAGTGTTCCAGGATATCTTCTTCGTTTCTTGCCCATGTCAGTGTGACGATCCGCATGGAGGCAGTGTGCCATATCTTACTGCGCTGCAACGTCTCATGTATAAATATCATGTCAGTAGAGACGTCTGGCAGGAACAGTGTTGGTTGCTTCAGTGACGCACGTCGCCAGAGCAGGAAGATCGGGTCTCCAGCCATGCCATGCGGTGTTGTCCAAGAATTGAAAGAATAGAGGTGTCTTTGGATGTTTACATTCCGCATGCCAGGGTTTGGATCGCGTTGCAAAGTGTACAATGCTCGGGTTCGTCGTAAGCGACGTAAATGTGTCCCGGTCAAAGGGACTCTTTTCCCATGCGTCTGTAAAACTTTCGATACTGACATTCCAGCGCGGATCCAGAGGCAAGCAGGAGTGCGCCAAAACCGCATTGATGCCATCTTGGTCTATCCACCGGATAGTGGCACTGTGGTCTTCTATGAACTGTATGATTTTTTTTGTCAGATCCCGCTCGCGCCATTTCTGCAGGTTCATGAGCAGCATGCCGGAGTGGTAGTAGGGGGTGTCCGCCGGAGGCAGACCATCGAGGGAGAGGAATGCTTTTCCAAAATTTGGCAGTTTCATGTCTTGCACCGCCCCAATGGGGTGTTCACCCAATTCGACATTCCATAATTCCTCTATGTCCTTCAGTACAAGCACATCGCAATCCATGTAGATTGCTTTGTTGAGAGTCTGCGGTAAGAGGTCCGGTATGAGCAAGCGCAGGTATGTAGCGCGCGTGAACCAGAATTTCAGCGGGAGGTGTTCAATTGCCGACACGTCCGGTGTCATCCAACGAATGGTCATATCCATGTCTCGCCATGACTCATGAAGTTTTGCTTTTGTCTCTTCGGATATTCCTCCATCCAGGATGACCAGCTCTATCCGGCGTTGTCCACGATGACTCGCACCCAGGGAGTACCCCATTGCCGCCAGCCCCATGCTATAGTTTTCGTCCGATGCTGTTACCACAGTAATAGGTTCTTCCGATTCTTGTACTTTCGGTATCGAGGGCGCTGAGACGTTGGTTATGGATTCGACAACGGTCGTCCAGGTGTTCTCTGGGTTCGCAGTATGAAAAAAATTATCCTCATAACGCCCATGAGGTGCTCCTGAGCTAAGACCGATGCGACGAAGGAATTCTCCGCGTATAATATTGCAGCAAAAGCAGTGTTGTCCACCATGGAGCAAACACGTATGAGAGCAGGGTGCAGCAACTGAAAGTACGTTATGTCCAAAACGCGACACCATTTTTTGATACGCGTCGGCGGGAAGGTTTTGCACTTCACTGAGCATCCACACTATGGGGGTATTGGTCATGCGAATCACTCTGTTGAGCATTTCCAGCAGCGCATCCCCAATGCCAAGTGCATCTCTATGTGCGGAGGCAAAATAGGACTGCATCTGGTAGTCCGACTGTGCGAGCCAGGCTCGTACGCTGTTGCCGAATGTCGTATTCCCAGAGGTATTCAATAGAAAGAGATGCCCCAGAGCATGTGGGAATGTCTGGTGTTCCAAAAACTTCCGTACAGCGTTCCATTGTTGCTCATCCCCAGAGAGCGTTACCAGTATGCTTACAGGTTCATTCAGCAATCCTGCCAGTTCCGCATAGGGCCGATGTCGCATCGTATGGAATTGGCTACCCCCATGGACGCGATACCAAAAGTGCCCCTGGCTTTTATAAGCTTTCCATCCCAGATTCATCATTTTGCGAAAAAGTAACCAGTCCAGAAACAGGTTATCTACTGTGTGCCACTTTCCCGCCTGCATAACGGCGTCACGGTGGAGCATGGATACCACGCTTAGGTCCCCCACCATGTCAAATTGACGCCAATCGAGCGTATCAGGTCGGGTATGGAGGTGATCCTTATCACCGAAGCACCGGTAATCGGAATAGGCGATTCCTGCATCTGGATGGGACTGAAACACTTCGAGGCCGCATCGCAAATAATCAGCGTCTAACATATCGTCTGCGTCCAAAAAAACGACGAACGGTGCAGTGGTAGCTGCGAGTCCTGCGTTCCGCGCATGTCCCGAGGCGTGCCATTCCCCACGTATGTATCGAACACTCTTCGATGCATATTGCTCCGCGACCTCGCGGGTATTGTCGTTTGATGCGTCGTCCACGATGACGATTTCCGACGCTGGTACGGACTGCGAGAGAACACTCTCTATGGCTTCCGCAAGATACCTTCCATAGTTATGGCAGGGAATGATGACAGCTATGTCATCCTTGTTCCGCATGCGCATCGGAAAAACGTTTTGCTCCATGGTAAAGGGTTGTACTGTATCACGTATTTTACTGCGATTGCAGCGCTGGTCTCCGTGTCCTTTTCCGTGCTATTGATACGATACCGGGATGCGGCAGAAGGCGCAGAAAACGTCCGCCTTGTTTTTGGTACTGTCCGGTTCGTAGGATAATTTCGCGCTCCAGATGCGTTGGCAGGATTACAG
>VGKZ01000046.1 GCA_016866815.1 Candidatus Peregrinibacteria bacterium
GATAGACGGCGGTATTGAAGAAGTCTTCACGTTGCAGGTGCCCGTCGAGCCCCTGACTGTCGGTCATCACGCTCGTGAGGTCGATGGTTGCCGTGATGGAGGTCTCCTCAAAGGCTGCTGCGGGAGTCGTAGCGATGGTGAATTTCATGAAGTGACCCGGATGGTCGACGATACTGCTCTTGCCGACGAAGGTAATGGTCTCGGTAGCCATGGCCTGATCTCCGGCGGGAACTTCGACAGCCGGTGCGGGCTCCATTACATCATCGGTCTTCGGTGCGGGAGCACACGCTGTGAAGGAAAGAATACAGAGGGCCGGTATGAGTTTTTTCAGCATGGAAATGGGGGAAAAATACAGAGGCGCGGAATTCTAACATGGGTCTCCGGTGGTTATCGAACCGTAAACCCACCCATCATGCCATTGGTCAGGTGTTCCGCAATATGGCAGTGAATCATCCACTCGCCGGGGTTACTCGCATCCAGGAGAATGTCCGCCGTTGCCCCCTTGGGTATGAGAACCGTGTCTTTCCAGACCAGGTTCTTCTCCTGCACGCCGTTCATGGAAAGCACCAGGAACCGTTGTCCGTGGAAGTGTATGGGGTGCTGCATGGGGTGCGCGGAATCGGCATCGTTGATGATGCGGATCTTCACCTTGTCTCCCTTTTGAAACACGTAGTTGATATCCATATTCTCTTTCCCGGTTGCTTCATCGATCAGTTTCCACTGCGTGTTCGCATCCGTTGCCATCGCATTCATCATAGGCATGGTGTCTTCCCATTCAATGCCGTCACTTTCCGTTCCGTGATGCATCATCATGCCGTGATCCATGGCCATTTCCACTGTCAGGCGTAGGGTGTGGTCCACGGGCGTATCAAAGTAGGTGCGGAAGTTGTTGATGTCTGCGATGACATCGTCGTGTGCTTCCATTGCCTGAAATTCATTGGCTGTCGGTGCGTCATTTGCGGTTGGAGACACCACTACATCGAGCAGCGTCTGCATGCGCGACCCCACGCCAGAGTCGTTTTCGATTGGTGTGGGATTGATATGATAGACGCCGTTTGCGCGACGAGCGTCCCAGTACAACACGTCGACAATGTAACGCTCCGATGGGCTGATGATCAGCTTCTTTTTCAATTCTTGCGGTGTTTCGTAGCGTCCTGCGTCTCCTCCGACGAGCTTTGCTTTTGCTTCACTAAAACTCACATTGAACGTTCGCGTATTCGCGGCGTTGAGTAAGTAGTACCGCACACTGGTATTCGTTTTGACCTCAAGCGATGGGGGTTCTGCGTTGCCGTTGATCAAAAACGTATTCCCGAACCTGCCCATGAGTGCGAAATTCGCACTGCGTTTTCCATGGGGAACCGGCATGCCTTTTTGCAGAAGAATGTCGTCGAGTACGATGTATTCTTCCTTGTCCACCGCAGGGTAGGCGTCGCTGCTTCTTGGCGTCACATGCAGCAATCCGTAGAGCCCCATGTCCTGCTGGATGTCTTCACGAACATGCGGGTGGTACCAGAATATTCCTTCATCGGGAACCTTCACTGTGTAGGTGAATGTGTCTCCCGGCTTGATTGCATTCTGCGTCACTCCCGGCACCCCGTCATTCGGGTTGTCCAGACGGATACCATGCCAGTGCACTGTTGTTTCCTGGTCTATGTCGTTTTTCACCCGTACAGTGAAAGTGGAACCTTGTTTCACCCGAATAGTTGGGCCCGGGAACTGACCGTTGTATGCGTAAAACGCGAAGGATGTTCCGTCGATCGTTTTCTTCACGATGCCCGGATTCAGGTCGATTGTGTCGCCGTTTTTCACCTCCAGGATGGTGGAAGGCTTCGCTTCCGGCAGAGTGTTGAGATCGATGTTGTTTTGCGTCAGAACAGTTTCCGGCACATCGTCAGAGCCTCCCATCATTCTGTCGTGGCGCATCATACTGTGATCCATGCGCTGTCCGGAGGAGCAGGAGGAGAGCGTTGCCATTGTCAGGATGCCGGCGATGATGGAACGATGTTTCATGGAGTGATGGGAAGAGGAAGGTGATTATGCGGTGCTAATTCTGGCAAACAGAATAAAGGCAAGCGTGAAACCGATGGTCATGACGACCGGGGCGGTGTCCGAGATCCAGTTGCGTCGCGCAGGATGAAATCTTTTGAGGAGGAGGGAGTTGCTCACTACAGAAACGGAACTCATGGCCATGGAGAGACCCGCAAGTTCCGGGCGCAGCACAAGGCCGGCAAATGCGAACACTCTCGCGGCGATCGGTATGCCGATGACGTTGTAGAACAGTGCGAAGAACATATTCTCGCGGATTTTGCGCACTGTTGATCGACTCAGACGGATTGCCGCAACGACATCACGGAGATCGTTTTTCACGAGAACGATGCCCCCCGTTTCCATGGCTATGTCCGTTCCGTTGCCCATGGCGATGCCCAGGTCCGCCTGTGCGAGCGCCGGGCTGTCATTGATGCCGTCGCCGACCATTGCGACCCGCTTGCCGCCTGCCTGCAGCTTTTTCACTTCATTCGCTTTCTCTTCGGGCAGGACTTCGGCGAGAACATTGTCGATGCCGAGCTTCCGCGCAATCGCTGCCGCCGTCCGCTTGTTGTCACCCGTGATCATGTACACCTCGATTCCCATCTTCCGCAGTCGCTCAATGGCTTCTTTCGATGTCTCTTTCACAGTGTCGGCAACAGCAACGATACCGAGCACATGCTCCTGATCTGCGAGAAGCATTGCCGTCTTTCCTGCATGTTCCAGTTGCTGCAGCTGCATTTCTGCATCGCTTGCAGGAATGTTCTCCCTTCCTATCAGTGTGCGATTACCGAAAAAGTACTGTTTCCCATCGAGTGATCCAACTATTCCATGACCGGGGATTGCACTGAACGCCTGCGCACTGTGCAGAGTGAGAGCTTTGTCCGTTGCGTGTTTCACGATGCTTTCCGCAAGCGGGTGTTCCGATCCCTGTTCCAGCGATGCCGCGATACTCAGAATTTCCTCCTGCGGCACTCCACTCAATGCGATGATGTCCGTCACCTCCGGCTTCCCCTTCGTCAATGTTCCGGTTTTGTCGAAGACGACCGTATCGATATGATTTGCGGCTTCCAGCGGTTCGCCTCCACGAATGAGGATGCCATTCTCGGCCCCCTTACCCGTGGCAACCATGATCGCCGTGGGTGTGGCCAGCCCCAGTGCGCAGGGGCAGGCGATGACGACGACGGAAACGAAGGCCAGGAGTGAGAAAGTCAGTGTCTGGCCGAGGAGTAGCCACACGCCGAGTGTGAGAAATGCCACGATGATGACTGCGGGAACGAACCATGAGCTTACCCAGTCGGCGAAATCCTGAATGGGGGCTTTGCTGCCCTGTGCTTCCTCAACGAAGCGGATGATTTGCGCAAGTGCGCTTTCACTTCCTACCTTTTCTGCCCGGAATTCAAAACTGCCGGTCTTGTTCATCGTGGCTCCGAACACACGGTCTCCTTCCTTCTTTTCCACGGGAATACTTTCACCAGTCAGCATGGATTCATCAACGGAGGAAAGACCTCTCGTCACCGTGCCGTCTACGGGAATCTTCTCACCCGGACGTACGATGACTGTGTCACCCACACGGACATCTTCAATGGGAATGTCGTTGGTTCTTCCATCGCGCATCACGCGGGCGGTCTTGGCCTGCAATCCCATAAGTTTCTGAATCGCGCCCGATGTTGCGCCTTTTGCACGCGCCTCCAGCCATTTGCCAAGCAGGACGAACGTGATGAGCAGCGCGGCGACTTCGAAATACAGGTCATGCACTGCTCCGATGATGGTCCCCTCCGTTCGTAAGTGGTCGAAGACGTTGAATACACTGTAGAAGTAGGCGGTGGATGTGCCGATGGCAATGAGGCTGTCCATGTTGAACGTCCGCACCCGCAATGCCGCCCATGCGCTGTGGTAAAAACTCGCTCCGAGCCAGAACTGAACGGGTGATGCCAGAACGAGGGAGGCGATGCCCATCCAAGGTGCGGTTATGTGTGTCCATGGCAGTGACGGAATGAACATACCCGCCATGAAGTACAGCAAGGGGGCGCTGAGCAGCGCTCCGAGGAGAAATTTGTTCCTGTAGTTGCGGATGTCTGCAGCCCGTTGCGTACGTTCTGTATCGCGGTCTACCGGGCTCGCAATACGCGCACCGTATCCCGCTTTTTCGATCGTGGCGATCAGGCCTGTTGCATCGATCTTTTGCGGATCGAAGAGAACGCGTGCTTTTGCCGCTGTATAGTTGACGTTGGCTTCCTGCACACCTTCTGTTTTCACCAGTCTTCTCGCAATGATCGCCGCACAACTTGCGCAGTGCATGCCGGTGATCGCTAGCGTCGTGTTTTGAGCCATGTCTTATGCGGCGTGGACTGCATACGTGTCTCCGAGCGATTCAATTTCCTTTTTCCAGGCATCCTGGTCAAAATCGTCCTCATGTTCCAGCGTCACCTGTTTACTTTTCAGATCAACAGTGACGGAAGAAATCGTAGGGAACTCCGAGCTGACGTCTTTGACGAGCATGGAGCAGGATTCACAGTGCATACCGGGAATGGATACCGTTGTGCGCATGGGATGAGGAGGGGAGGAGAGCGGGACTACCGTTTCGAGAGTCCGATGACGCTGATGACTTCGTCGATGAATGCATCTTTGTCTTTTTCAGAATTCAGTTTTTTGCCGGCACATGTATGGAGATGCGACTCCAATACCGCTCCCTGGATATGCTTGATGTGCCCCTGCATTGCCAGGGCGAGTTGCAGGATTTCCGTGCAGTACGCATCGTTTTCCACCAGCTTCCGGAGCTTGCCGGTCAGGCCCTCCAGTCGTTTGACGGCATCCAGAGATTTCTTTTTTGCTTCCGTGCGCATAGCAATAGGGGTAGGGGGTAGGGGTACTATACTCCCTGTTCCTGTGCGATCAAGTTTTTGCCCTCTAAATGACATTGAACGTTCCCCGCACCATGCCCATGGAGCACATGAACGCCAGCTGACCCTTTTCTAGCGCGGTGAATTCAATGATGTTTTCCCCGCTGCGCAGAGGTTGTGAGATATTCAGTGCGGGGATCGTCATGATGCTTGTGCAGCCTGTTGCGCCTGTTCCGTCGATTTTCCATCGCACCGGAACACCCGCGTTGATGGTGAGGCTGCTTGGTTCATAGCCGTAGGATGTCACCTTCATTGAGACCTCCTGTACGTTGCCACGGATCGTAGGGGCCACTGCTGCATTTGATCCTTTGTCTCCTGCGAATGCACCCGATGTATGGATGCCGGTGAGCGCGAAACCGCTCTGGAGATTGAAAACCGCAAGCAGCAGGACAAGCGAGCCGGAGAAGCGGAGGAAGAGGCGCGAGCCATTGCCAGGCGCTTTGGACGAAATGACGCTGATACCGAGGAGTGAGGGGAGCGTGCCGAGTGCGAACACAAACATGATCGTCGCGCCCATGACGAAGTTCCCCGTGGCGAGTGCTGCAAGTTGCAGCGACTGGGTGAAACCGCAGGGGAGGAAGAATGTCATCGCCCCGAGAGTCATCGGTGCCGCTGGATGCTTACTCTCACTGATGCCGGCGATCCAATGCGATAAGCGCTTTGGCGGCCGGATCGGACAACTATTCTTCGGAATGAGCTGCAGTATCGTGAGCGCGAGGTAGAGCATGACGAGGGCTACAACGATGTTCATGTATCCCGTTGCCTGCGTTGAGAGCGTGATCGTGGAGCCTAGCAAGCCCACCAGTCCTCCGAAGACGTAGTAAGCGGCGAGTCTGCCGATGTTGAACTGGAGCAGTGGTTTGAATTTCTCCGCAGAGCTTGCAGAACGGTGCAGCTCGTTATGCTTCGCGGCGATTGCGAGGAGCAAACCTCCGGTGACGGCGAGGCAGCTGGACGTGCCGGCGACGAGGCCGATGACGAAGATACCGCCTAGCGAGAGAGCCCCCGAGGTCGAAGGTGCGAGAGATACCAGGTCCAGTGTCTGCAGGATCGTATAGAGTGCGAAGATGACGAGCAGCGACGCTCCGATTTCCAGCCACTTCCGTTTGTCCGGAGCCACGGATCTGAGTGTCGCCGCGTTCTCATCTGTGAGGGAGTAGCCTGCGGCATGGATCACCGAAGCGAGTGCATCCCTGTCGAGGGTACATCCGTTTTTCACCGCAATTCTGGCTCTGTCAGCCTTGTGATTGACCTCGACAGAAGCGACCCCGGGGATCGCCTTTATCTTCCGCTCCAGAAGCAATTCACAGCTGGCACAGGTCATACCCGTGATGCCGACGGTCAGGCATTGCTCTTTCTTTGCATCCTTTTTCTTAGATGGTGAACCCATGGAGTGGAGTATACATCAATTTATTTTTCCTGCGTGGTGGATTTTGGCAGCCCCACGGAGAATCGAACTCCGCTTTCCTGGATGAGAACCAAGTGTCCTAACCGATAGACGATGGGGCCGTGGGAAAATTGTAGGGAGAATTGATGCTGGTGCAAAGAAAAGAGTAAAGAGAAGTTCATGGTTTTTGGTTTCTTGTTGTTCGAGATGCATGTGTGGTGATTTACGCAGAAAAACGGCTAAGGATGAGCAATACACTGAAAACCAAAAACCTTGTAAGTCATCGCATTACTTCCACCAACATCGATTTTCTGATAACCTCACCCCTCGTGCGTATCTTTGCTCTCGAAACGGACGTCCAGAAGATCATCAAGCGCTTCTGCAATGAAGGGGAGTGTGTGCATCTCGTGACTCCGTACCACACGCTGTCGTTCTTCTTCGCGAGTCTGAGGGACATCGTGATCAGCGGCGTGCTCATCGGTGCGGGGGTGTTCTCATGGCAGATGGGCTGGCCGATGCTCGCTACCATCATCGTTCTCACGGTGGTGTGGTTCGTGTTTGTCTTCTTCAATCTGCTCAAGGCGTACCTCGACTGGGCGTATGACTGCATCATCGTGACGCAGGACAAAGTCATCCTCATCGACCAGACGTCCATCTTCAAGCAGGAAGTAAAACCGATTTACGTCGACAACATCGGAGGAATTTCCACATCGACGCAGTTCTGGAATCTCTTTCCGTTCGGCATAGTCAAAATGCATCTCAAAGAGGGTCTCGGGGGCGACAGTCTCGTTCTCCGTTATGTGCCGCGAGCCTCGGAAGTTGCGGCTGTCATTTCCAATATCGTAACGGAGTACCAGAGGAAGCAGATGAAGAAGGAGGATGAGAAAGGATCGTCGGAGCAGAGTGGGGAATAGGTACGAGATGCGGGCTTCGAGGGGCAGTTGCGTTCCTGTACGAAGCTATGAGCTGCGTCACAACTCTTTCCGCAATGCCTCCAGTTGCCCGGTATTCAACACCGTCAGCAGTTCCACATCGGATGCATGTTTGACGTTATCCACTGAACCGAATCGCGAGAGCAGCGCCTTCTTGGTTTCCGGGCCTATACCCGGAACCGCATCGAGTGCGGATCCGATCTCCTTACTCAGGAGGCGCTTCTCACGGTGAGCGTTGGCGAACCGGTGTGCCTCGTCGCGCAATCTCTGGAGCAGGTACTGGGCCTGTGAGTCTTTCGGCAGATTGACGGGGAGAGAAGACTTCGGGAGGAAAATTTCCTCTTCCCGCTTCGCGAGGCCTATCACGGGAATCTCCACGCTCAGTTCTTTCAGCACTTCCAGCACAGCACCCAGCTGGCCCTTGCCGCCGTCGATCACCAGGAGATCGGGAGCTGCGGAGAGGGAAGGGTCTGCAACGGTTTTTCTCCGGTGATAGGTACGGGTGTTCGTAGGCGGAGTGAATTCTTCCGGTACCGGTTTTGCGGACGGGAGGAATCCGTGGAGCGCGAGAATGTCTTCATCGATTGTCTCTGGTATGACGAGATACAGTTCGGACTTGCCGAGTGCATGTTCCACGGCGTCCAGTGTGCGGTGCAATGCATCGGTTTTTTTGGCTTGGAAATGGGCAAAAGCATACAACGGAGTCTTTGGGTTTTTCCTGCGGAGATCCATCGTCAGGAGCTCTCTGTTGTCTTCCGACACCATCAGGAGTTCCTCTCTCCAGCCTTTGGGCATAGCGAGCGTTGTTTTTCCTTCGCGCCACTGCACGCGTTCTTTCTTCGGTAGCTTTTTTACGGTGATCGCAGATTCCGTTTTCGGTGCGCAGTGTTTGAGACGTCGTCGCAGTACTTCCCGCAGCGCTTTGTAGTCGTCGATCTCTCCTGCATGTACAGTGCGCAGTGTGAAGGAGCGGTATTCGGCGTTTGCCGGCTTGCCGTTTTTCATCACGACCATGGAGCCCACGGTTTCGGTGCCGCCGAGGTGCGAGATGTCGTATCCTTCTATGCGCTTGGGAGCTTCTTTGAGGTTGAGTGCTTTCTGCAGCTCCTGCAGAGCTGTTTCCACGTTGCGTACCGCCGATTCCCACTTGGCGAACTGCTGTTCGATTTTTCTCCGTGCGTTGTCTTCCGCCATAGCGAGCAGCTTCGATTTCTTTCCGCGCTCCGGCACGCGGATTTCCACGCTGCCGCCCCTGCGTTGCACCAGCCACGCATTGATGGCCACGATGCCTTCCGGTGTATCTGCGATGACGATGATCTCCGGAATATCCGTTTCACCCGCGTAGTATTGGGGGATGAATTGCTCCAAGCCCTCCCTCATATCCTCCGTT
>VGKZ01000047.1 GCA_016866815.1 Candidatus Peregrinibacteria bacterium
TCGTGCGTGGTGTAGAGTCAGCTGCAGGAACGAACGGTGTTCCGGAAGAGAGCGGTGATATGCACGAATGTGGATGCAGATGTATACGAAAACAAGTATCTGCAGCGTGGAGATAATGACGGGTACAGTTTTGAATGCGTCCTGCACGATCCACTTGTCGTAATCAGTGAACGCAACAATGGAAACCAGGTTCAGCGTGAAGAGCGCGGAGGCGCATAGGTAGAGAATGATACCGCGTCTTCCGGTGAAGAGGAGAGGCAATCCCAGACTCATAGCAGGGAAGAGGTAGCGTTCATGCATTTCTGCGTTGAAGAGGAAGAATCCATAGGCGATGACGGCGGCGGAAAGCATGAACATACCTGTGGTTCCGCCGGATGCGATGTCTCTGTGAATGGCGCCGAAGTACGCATTGAGGGTGAGTGCGATGACGGAGACCCAAAGCAAAAGTCCGATGTTCCGGTAGGAGAGGAATCCCCACACGATGTCGCCGGAAGCCAGGCCTGTGTCGCGTGTGTAGAGCATGACCCACAAGTTATATGCGTTGGAGCTCAGGCTCGAGTAGAAGCCGACGGAGTGTGCGTAGACATGGGAGACATCATCAATCGCATCGCCGAGTGCGAAAGGCAGAAGAACGGGGATCGTGAAGATGGCTGCGCCAATGGCGACGAGCAGCCATTGCTTTGTGCGCGGCAGAAGCGCTGCAGCCACGACAGGCAGTACAATGATCGCCTGCATCTTGAGGAGCATCGCTCCGGAGAAGGAAGCGCCGGCAGCTATCCAGCGGTTTCTGTACATACAGAGGAAGGTCAGCAGGACGAAGAGCGAAAACAGTGCGTCTGTCTGGCCCCAGATGGAAGAATTGTGGATGATCGCAGGATGCAAGGCATAGAGCGCAGCGGCGATCAATGCTCCACGCCTCTTTCCAACCGGAATCAGGAGAGCGTAGATGACGATGATGGTCAGCAGATCCGCCAGCATCGCCGGAAGTTTGATGACGATATGATAGAGCGGATGATCAACGTCGTACTCTGGTGATACGAATGCTTTGTACACATGTCCGATGCTTCCGAAAACGAGCATGCTGAGCGGAGGATAGTTCGGCAGCATCACTTCAGGATCAACCTGCTTCGTGTACGCCGCTGCCGGGCCGAATGCGACGACGCTCTGCGCCCACTTGCGGTTCATATTGATGTCGCCTCCGAATCCGCCGTGCCACGCAAGACCCAGCCTGATGAGCAGTGCAGCCACAAGAATCATCGGCAGCCATGACGCTTCTTCGCTGCCGCCGAACAGTTTGATGATTCTGCGTCCCGTCCAGGCCATGGCGCAGACGAGGAGCGCGAGTATCGCGATGAAGACGGGATCGCGCCATGACGCGCGCATCTGCATGCCGCCGGTCCCGCCGGTATCGCGGATACGGATGCGCATGGTATTTTCGTCACGGAGGTTCGTCAGGTGGATGCGGTGTCCCGGATGCATGTTGCAGACGCCATTCACACCGGCGACATCCTGTCCGTTCACCGTAAGCTGCTCGATACAGTCATCCGGACCGATGATGAAGTCCGACACATGCAGTGGGTTCAGCGAAAAGGAGATATCGACCGTGAGGAAATCACTACGCTTGTCCACCGCGAAGGGAATGGTCGTCGTTTGTGGCTCATCACCTTCGTAGAAGTATGAAGCGCTGATATTCTGCATACCTAGCGATGGCAGCAGCGCCAAGAGAACAATCGTAATGACGGATCCAGCGATCACCTCCAGGCCGGTGGTGCGGAGATCCGTATTCTTCATGACGCGACAGGGAATGCGACGGCATAATCGGTGAAATCCACGATGCGGTATTGGTCGGATTCGTAGAGATGGCGCTCTTCACGACTGTTCAGGACGTATGCGCCGTAGGTTTTCTCCGTGCAGCGGCTCAGACCGAACGTGTACCGTCCGAAGTGTGACACAAATTGAAATTGATTGCCGGGATTCGTCACTACGGCGGTGTTCACAAACTCATGTGGAGGCAACTCTTCTGCAAAGAGCGCATAGATGTAGGGCATGTTTGCGCCTTCGGTCACGCAGATAGGCTTCTCGGTTGCTTCCGAAGCCGCGGCGATTGCATCAGGAAGTCCAACGAAGAAATCTTCCCGCGCTTTCCCGGAAAAATGGACGAAGTACGCCGGTGCGAATTGTGTGAAGAACAGAAAGAAGACCGAGACGATTCCCGCCAGCGCAACCTTCGATGTTTTGGTCGCTGCGTACACACCGTATGCGGTGAAGAAGACGAGCGGAATGAAGATGATGTTGATGCGGTTGATATTCACTCGCTGGAACAACGATAGGACTATGCAACAGAGGATCCAGAGTAACGGAAAGAGAAGCGGATGTTTGCCGGCACTCTTCTTCACCGTTCCGATTGCACTGAATATACCGAGCAGCGCGAAGGGAAGTCCGATCGGATAGAGCGTTCCGTACGGAAGTATCCGGTTCCACCCGAGTCCGTCGTCCTGCCGCAGCAGCAGATCCCAGAGAATCGTCAGGTTCCTCCACAGGTCATACCACTGTCCGCCGTACACCGTCGACACCGTCTGAAATCTCGCCGGACCGGTCATGCGGGGAATACTCAGGAATGGCAGCTCGATGGATGTTCCGTGAAATTGATTGATGAAAATATAGAGGAGCATCGGCATGCAGAGTGCCGTGACGATGCCGCCGCTGAGCATGAGTGTCGCGGAAGAAAACTTCCACCACCGGCGGAGTGCGAGACCGGAGAGAACCAAAAAGACCGGCACTATGACGTATGCTGTTCCGTATGTGTACGTGCAGAGTGCGAAGAAAACCGCTGCAAGGGGGAGCAGTTTCTGTTTTTTCAGGGAAGCGGTCAGAAGCAGTACTGCAATGAGAAACAGTCCCGGAAAAACATTCGAATCCAGTCCCCACCGCGACACCATGATGTGCCAGGGGTTGATGGCGAGGAAAAACGCCGCGATCAGCGCGAATTTCCGGTCGATGCAGCGCAGTGCAAGGCCGTAGACTGCTACGATCGAAAGAATGCCGAGCACAAGATGCGGCATGCGCACGGTGATGACGTTCAGTCCTCCGATGAGCATGAACGGCCATGCGAGGTAACCGCTGAGGGCGTACATTCCCGACCCCCACGAGACGAACATCATCGGGAACCGGAAGCCGTTTCTGTCTATGCCGTAGTGCAGCACCGACCAGGCGTCGTATCCCGTCGAAGCTTCATCCTGATTGAGGCCGGGAGGGAAGGAGCCGAACTCCCATGTCCGGATGGCAATGCCGATGGTGAGAATCAGCAGCAGTACCCAGTGCCTCCGTATCCCGTTCTCGGCACGCTGCAATACTCCCTCGCGCAGCGGGACACTCTTTTTTTTCGTCACGCGTCCCGTGCGGGCGCGCCTGGATGGTACATTTGGCACGGAGACTATCGTATTGCAGGATGAAGCGTTCGTACAGTCTGCTATTCGGGTGACAAGTGCATCTCCCGTCATTATCATGCCCGCAATGATGAGAATTTCGGTAGTTTTGCCGTGCTATAACGAAGAAGAGAACATTGCCATAGCGGTGAGAGAGACTCTTGCGTGGCTGGATGCCGCCGGCATCGGCGGTGAAGTCATCGTCGTGAACGACGGCTCAAAGGACGGTTCGGCAGATGTGATCGGGAAGTTCTGCAAGGAGGATGCCCGTGTGCGCGTGGTCACCCATGAACAGAACAGGGGATACGGTGTCGCCGTGCGTTCGGGTTGCGACGCAGCAAAAGAAGAGAGTATCGCGTTTGTCGACAGCGACCGTCAGTTTCACCCTGCGGATCTCTCACTGCTGTTGCCTCATCTCGAAAAATTTCCAGTCGTGGTTGGCAGACGCCGCAAGCGTGCGGATCCTTTTATGCGCAACGTGTTCGGCAAAGTCCTCGGTTGTCTGATCTTCGTCGTGTTCGGTATCTGGATACGCGACGTCAACTGCGGCATGAAGGTGTTCCGGAAGTCGGTCTGGCCGAAGATCCGTCCCGAGCACGGAACGGAGAAATTCTTCAATGCGGAGCTCTTTCTGCGCATGCGAAGGGAAAAAATCATCTGGAGGCAAATTGATGTACCGCATTACCCGCGCCTCGCGGGAAATCCCACAGGCGGAAGCATGCGTGTCATCGTGAATATGTTCCGCGAAATCTGGAACTTGAAGAAGGCCATGCATGCGAATACGTAGTGGACACTCATCAATCATCAACGATCAGTTGCCTTCTCCTTCAATCGGAACCGCGTACATGCTTTCACGTTCGCAGTGCACGCACTTGAGTTCCCACAGCGGGAAGATCATGCGACGCTTGAATGCTTCGTCGGAAATGAGCTCGTAGTACGTGAAGGGGCGGTACACGTGGAATGCCGCGAAGATCAGTGCCCCGCAACCCAGGAGCATCCAGCTTTTGGCGATCTCAGAGAGTTTCACGATGCCGATTTGCTTCACTTCCATCATGACGTAGCCGAACAGGATGAACGAGAAGATCAGCGGGATGAAGTAGTGGTACAGGTACATCACACGGTCGATTTGCGAGACGGCGAGCATGTACGCAAGCCAGAGACCGAACCACAGTGCGATTTCTTTCCTGTACGTCATCTGCGATGCAGCGCTTGGAACAATCACAGAGGAGAGCAACATGGCGAATGCCGTGAGGAGTCCCATCAGCGCCAGTCCCCAGATCACGGGATTCACTTGCAGATAGATGTATCGATACGTGCCGCCGTCCGGAGTTTCCCATCGGTAGCTGATGGAGCGCGCACCGAAAGGCCAGAGGAAGAACGGCGAACCGTTCTCGTCGCTCTTGCAGAGGTTCAGTGTCGGCACGCCCGTCGCGTAGTGGTTGAGGAAATGCAGGTGATCGCGGAGCATCAGCGGGAAATTCGTTTTTCCGCTATCCAGCAGAGCCTTATGAGCATCGGAAGCCTGGTAGTACCCATTGTCCGGCAGTGACGGGATGATCTTTTTGCCAAGCGAGAAGTGGATTTGCCAGATTGCGCAGTAGACGATGATGAAGCCGGAGACGGAGAGAGTGAAGAATTGGGCGATTTTGGGCCAGTGGAGGGAGCAAGAATGATGGTGGATGAGCTGGAAACATTGTCGGAAGATATTCGTGATTCGTAATCCCTGCCCGTCCGGCAGGCGGGCGTGATTCGTGATTCGTTGAGTCTTCCGGAGCTGAAGAATCAGCACCGGGAACAGGAGTACCAGGATGAGTCCCAGCGCCTTCGTCGTCATGATGCAGGCAAATGTCACACCGAAGAGCAGCGAGAAGAATGGAAAGAGATTTCTGTGATTTCGATACTCGAGAATGAGGAAGTACAGCGCGATCTGTGCTGCACAGAAGAAGAGCAGCGTGCTGTCGAGCATCGCGGCGCGACTGTGCGTGATGAGTGCATTATCAAAAATATACAGAAATGACAGCAGAAACGCCCATTGGGTTTTCCGCGTTGCCAAGAGGAATATCAAATAGATCAACGGTGCCGTGAGCCAACCGAGGAGAACGGGGAAGAAGCGGTACCCCATGAAGGAAAATCCTGTCGAGAGGTCCTTTGCGTAGTCCGTCCCGATGAATTGGTCATCTTCCTCGTTGCTGTTCAAAATTTTCTCACCCGCGGCGATCAGGAGTTTCCCGAGTGGCGGGTGCGGCTCCATGAAGTACACGCCGTTCAAGTATTTCTGTGCCGACGCGATGTGGTAGTTCTCGTCCCAGTACAAGTACGGAGGATTCGTGTAGTTCCAGAAGTACGTGAAGAAGGAAAATGCCAGCACAACGATGCCGAAGAGGACTTCGGGACGCCGGAATGCGGAGAGTTTCATGCTGGTCATAGCGCGGAGTGTAGCGGGGGAGTGGGTTATGGGCAATTTGGGTTTGTGTGTATTCTTGAGCATGGGAGACGGAAGGAGGTCTGCGAGGTCTGCGAGTTCTGCGAGGTCTGCGAGGTCTGCAAGGATTACGACGTTGTAAGATGAGCCCGTCAACCGGCACTTCGCAAACCTCGCAGACGTTGCAAACCTCATAATTTTCATGACTCCTCTCCCTTTTCCCGCTACCATATCGCGCACATGACTCCCGTTCGTACACGACCGCCGAGCAACAGGGGATGGCTGCTGAGCCTCGTTCTCTTCTCGTTGCTCATAGCCATGTCACTCTTTTCGATGACGCATCCCGTGCGCCAGAATGACGCCAAGTATGCCGATGCGAAGGAAGTTCCGGTGAGCGCCATTACGAGGGGGTACGAGCAGAAAATGTTCAGCAAGATCGTCGTTCGCGACAACAAAGTCTTCGCGGAGACGGCGACGGGCATGATTCTCCAGTCCTATAAGGAGGCGGGAGACACCGTGTCAGAACTCGGATGGAACGATCCGGAGAACCCTACGGTCGTTGAAGTCGAAAATCGCGAAGCGACGAACATGCTCATCGCAGTCCTGCCAGATCTTCTCTTCCTGCTCCTGCTCGTCGGTGGGCTCATTTGGCTCTTCCGGGGCATTGCCCGCAGTCAGTCTACGGCTATGTCCTTCGGCAAGTCCCGCGCGCGTGTTGCAGACATGCGCCAGGTGAAGACCCGCTTCAAGGATGTCGCCGGTGTGGAGGAAGCGAAGGAGGATCTGGAGGAAGTCGTCGACTTCCTGAAGAATCCGAAGAAGTACACCAGCATCGGAGCCAAAATCCCGCGCGGTGTCCTCCTCGTCGGCGCTCCGGGAACAGGAAAAACCCTTCTTGCCCGTGCTGTTGCAGGCGAGGCAGGAGTGCCGTTCTTCTCCATCGCGGGTTCCGAATTCGTCGAGATGTTCGTCGGCGTCGGTGCGTCGCGCGTCCGTGATCTTTTCATGAAAGCGAAGCGCAACGCTCCGTGTATCGTCTTCATCGATGAAATTGATGCTGTCGGTCGCCAGCGCGGCGGCGCAGGTTTCGGTGGAGGACACGACGAGCGTGAGCAGACCCTGAACCAGATCCTCACGGAGATGGACGGCTTTGAGCAGGATACGAATGTCATCGTCATGGCAGCCACCAACCGCCCGGATGTTCTCGACAGGGCGCTACTGCGTCCGGGGCGTTTCGACCGCCGTATTTTCCTCGACAAGCCCGATCTGGAAGCCAGAAAGAAGATTCTCGAGGTCCACGGCGTTCGGAAGAAGATGGCGAAGGGTGTCGATTACACTCCAATCGCGAAGAAGACGGTCGGTCTCGCCGGTGCGGACCTGGAAAACATCATGAATGAAGCGGCGATCTTCGCGGCGAAGAGGAAGCACAAGACCATCATGCAGGAGGATATGGATGATGCAGTCGAGAAAGTGGCTCTGGGACCCGAGAAAAAGTCCCGCAAGCTCACGGAGAAGGAGAAGAAAATTACGGCATACCACGAGCTCGGACACGCGATTGTCGGACACCTGTGTCCGGAGAGTGATGCGCTGCACAAAATTTCGATTGTCTCGAGAGGTTCTGCCCTCGGCGTCACATGGTTTTTGCCGTCGGAGGACCAGTACACGACGAGCAAGACGAAGTTCCTGGATGAAATCTGCGGATTGCTTGGAGGTCGCGCAGCGGAGAAATTGATCTTCGACGAAATGACGACCGGTGCGAGCAATGATATCGAACGTGCGTCCCAGATCGCCCGTTCCATGGCCATGCGCTTCGGCATGGGTGACGACAAGCTCGGTCCCGTTGCCTACGGAGAGAAAGAGGGGACCATGTTCCTGGGCGTGGACCCGACCATGGCCAGGAACTACAGCGAGGAGACCGCCCGCACAATCGACGACTTCGTCCGCAAAACCGTCGAAGAGCAGTATCAGCGTGCACTCGGTATTCTGAAGAAGCACAGAGAGAAGCTCGAAGAACTTGTCGTTATTCTCCTGAAGCAGGAAACCATGAGTGTGGAGGAGTTCAAGGTGGTATTTGAGGGAAAGACTGCTGCTTGAGGTTTACGATGTTGAAGTTTGTAAGAGAATGAATGGTTATTGATCATTTAGCATTTAGCATTTATCATTTAGCATTTATAGCATTAATCATTTTCTGCTCAATGCTCAATGCTCAATGAGCATTATGCTGCTACACTGTACACAAATGCCTTCCATGCTTTCCCCTTTAGATGGTCGTTACCGCACGTCGGTTGAAGTCCTTTTGCCCTATTTCAGCGAAGAGGCATTGCATGGTGCACGCGTCGAGGTGGAAGTGCGGTACTTCATTGCGCTGAGCAGAGCAGGACTGAAGGAGTTTCCCGCTGTGACGGCAAAGCAGGAGAAAGAGCTGCTTGCGATTGCGAAGAATTTTGACGAGAAGAGTGCGGCAGAAATCCGCGCCATCGAGAACGCCACGAATCACGACGTGAAAGCTGTGGAATATTGGCTCAAAGATGCCGTCTCTCAAGTTTCCAATCTCAAGTCTTCGACAGAGTTTATCCACTTCGGTCTTACGAGCGAAGATGTGAACAATCTCGCCT
>VGKZ01000048.1 GCA_016866815.1 Candidatus Peregrinibacteria bacterium
TGCTGTTCTCCGCTGGAATACGATCCTCCTCAACGCTATGTCGGAGGACACGACGGGAAACTTCGGCGCAGGGCTCCATAACAATCCAGGTGCAGCACCGCGCACACAGGCAATCGTGCACGCGGCTATTTTTGATGCCCTGAACTCGATTACCAGAACGCACGAACCGTACAGAACACTGGTCCCCGTGCAGCAGAACTCAGCGAACATCGATGCTGCAGTTGCCACTGCAGGCTACCTCACGATGAAAGCCATGTACCCGAATCAGTCAGAGATGATCGATGAAGAGTACGCAGTGCACATTGCGGAAATTGCCGACGGTCCGGAAAAGGACCTGGGCATCATCGTCGGAAACATCGTGGCACAGAACATCATTGCTGAACGCACAAACGACGGCTCAGAGATCGTTGGCGACTACACACCGAGCGACCAGCCCGGCTTCCACCGCAAAGACCCCATAAACCCGGAGCAACCGTTCTGGGGACCAGTCTGGGGAGCTGTGACGCCATTCGTTCTGGAGAACGGCTCACAATTTAGAGCGCCTGAGCCGCCGGCTCTGGACAGCGAAGAGTACGCGAACGCCTACAATGAGGTGAAGTCACTTGGCGGTGACAGTGTGAACACGCCAACTGACCGTACGGAGGAGCAAACGGAAATCGGGCTTTTCTGGGCTTACGACGGTGGGAGAAAAATGGGCGTACCGCCCCGCCTGTACAACAAGATCGCGCACCAGATCGCAATCGAACAGGGTAATACCATGGAAGACAATGCGCGCCTCTTTGCCCTCATGAATCTGGCACAGGCTGACGCAGGTATTGCCGCATGGGAATCGAAGTACTACTACAACTACTGGCGACCGGTTATCGGCATTCGCGAATCGGACCAAGGGACCGGGCCGTCCGGTATTGGCGATGGAAACGATGCAACCGAAGGTGATACAGAGTGGACTCCGCTTGGGGCACCATCAACCAACAATACCGTACCTGACTTCACACCACCGTTCCCAGCCTATCCATCCGGCCATGCAACGTTTGGCGCATCAACCATGCATCTTCAGTCACTCTTCTACGGAAACGACAACATACCGTTCACCTTCACATCCGATGAACTCAACGGTGTGACACTGGATAACGACGGTTCAACGCGCCCGCTCTCGCCACGAAGCTTTGAGAGCTTCACCGAAGCAATGGAGGAAAATGGTAGGAGCCGTATCTATCTGGGCATCCACTGGCAGTTTGACGCGGATGCCGGCATCGAAATAGGTACCAATATCGCAGAGTACACATTCGCGAATTTTCTGAGACCCACGGAGGAACTGTCGCCCTGTATTCCCGAAGGCGAAGAGGGAGAAGGTGTCCCGTGCATAGACGCAGAGGATTATGACCTTACGGGAACCATGACAGCTCCGATCTCCGTTCAACGCGGAAGTTCGTTTGCGGCAAGTCTCAACATTCTCAATGCAGGACCAGGCAACGCCGAAGATGCGAGCATTGCAGTAACTCTCCCGGCGGGCATCACACTGAACGCCGTCAATTCCGGAACATGTTCCGCAACGGGATCGACATTGGTGTGCAATGAAATGGATGTAGCTTCCGGCTCTACTGTAAGGGCTGAGATTGAATTAAGCGTTTCGGAAGAACATGCGTGCCCGAGTGAAATTACCTTCACTCCGGTTGTCACATCCTCGGACAGTAACGACTACTACGGTCCGAATAACAACGGAGACACTGTAACGGTTGCCGTAGACTGTGAACCGGAAAACGATTTGAGCGCAACGCTCACCGGACCGTCATCGGTCGATGAAGGAAGCAGCATGATTCTCAACCTGAGGATTGCCAATGCTGGCCCATCAGGTGCTGCTACCGCGTACGGCGAAATTCCTCTTGTTGCAGGGGTCAGCTTTGATGCAGACCGCAGCGGAAGCCAGTGCGTACAGAACGGAAGTGTCATTCGCTGCACCACGCAGGGTATTGCGCCGCAAGGAAGCGTCAACTACGCAGTCGCATTCAACAAACTTTCGCTCGTATCCTGCGGCACTGACTTCAGTTATCAGGCAACGGTGCACTCCGGCGAACATGAGCTCAACGAATCTGACAATACCTCATCTGTTGTCACCGTGACGGTGAACTGTGTGGAGAATTCCCAGGGTGGCGCCGGACAGACTATTGAAGACATACGCGAGGAAATACGCGAAAGAGAGCACAGTGCTTCTGAGCCCGGTTCCTCGCGTGGAAGCGGAACGAACGAGGCCCTTACGACACTGGCACTCCTCTGCCACAGAAACGGCATGGCAACGGCGGGCGCATTCACAGGATCCTACAGAGTCCGGGGGAATACGGATAGGACCAAGACTCTCGTAGCTGCGGATGAAGAATTGATCATTGACGGCTTCACGGAAAGCGAACGGGCGATTCTCTGCGGCATGAAGAAGTTCATGAATCAGGAAGATATGCCCAAGCGCCAAACACCCGAATACCGTGAGTGGCTCATCGCAAGAATCGCCGAGACGCTCCACAAAACGGCGGAGGAGGTTGCAGATGCGCTCGCAAGCGAGACCCTCTGCAAATAGTCCGGATCTCATGTACGAACGGCACCAGGAGTGCTCAGGACTTTTCGGTAAGGCTTGCTGTTCCGTTCAAGATGCTCAGGCCATCGAGAGCCTTTCGAACGTTGCCCGAGATTGAGATGGGGACGTCGCGTATCTGCACGACTCCCGTGTCGACGTGCCACAGGAGATCCCGAAGTGCGTGAATCGTTGTCATCTGTTGATGAATCGCTTCGTTCTGGGGAGTGGAAATGATTCTCTTGCCGGGCCAGAACTGAAGTGTCTCAACGTGTTCGCCTAAGGGAAATCTTGAAATCGTTTTCCTGCGTGCCATGCAATCACCCTAGGTTGAGGAAGAACTCATGACAAGTAAAACAACCTTCGACTTCGTGCCATGGAGACATACGGTGAGGAAGGCTTGGTTCGCTCAGAGTCATTCGAGTCGGCCGAAAAGCCCGTGGCCGGAGTCCGCCGAAGACGAACGACGACCACCCTTCGACAAGCTCAGGGTCGTTCGACTCAAAAAGAAATCGAAGGACCGTGAGCGAACGCAGTGAGTCGAACGGTGAACGAGGCGCCGAAGGCGCCGAGTCGAATGGTGGGCCGGGAGGGACTCGAACCCCCGAAGGCGTAAGCCACCTGATTTACAGTCAGGCGCGTTTGACCACTTCGCTACCGACCCACGTACGCAAGCCTATTCTAGGGTCATTTACGGAATCATTCAACGTATCAGAGGGTCTTCTCAAGGCCCTTCGACAGCTGATCATCGGTCCCAGCGTATCGCCTCCATAGGACTGAGATTCGACGCCTTCCTGGCAGGGACAATACCGAAGACCAAGCCCGTTGCAAATGCCATGATTATGGCTGCAATGAGGGCTGACCATGAAATAACAAATGGCACATTGCCAATGAATTTACTCGCGATTGCGGCGAGCAGTGCACCCAGCGAAGCGCCACCAATCATGCCGATGAGCCCTCCGATCATGGTGAGACTGACGGCCTCGAACAAGAATTGAAGCAGAATATCATGCTTTCGCGCACCCAATGCCTTACGAAGACCGATCTCCTTCGTGCGCTCTGTGACCGAGACCAGCATGATGTTCATGATTCCGATGCCACCAACGACCAGGGAAATGCCTGCGATGAGACCAATGAATGCGGTCAGACCGACGCCGACTGTCGCAACAATCTGGGTGGCTTGCGCGGCAGAGCGAACACGGAAGTCATCCTTGTCGAAGTCATTGTCAGGATTCACGATCTCATGACGCTGTCGCAGAAGAACGGTGATATCCTCGATCGCGAGGTCGTCATCGACGGTGGATTTCATGCTCATGTACGTCGGATTCTTCTGACCCGTTTGCGCTCTGGCCGTAGTAAAAGGAACGTAGACGGGCTTATCGAGATCCTGCAGCAGAGCAGACCCGACGCTCTGCATGACACCGATTACCGTGTAGAAACGACTGCCGATCCTGATTCGCTCCCCGATGGGCTCACGCTGACCGAAGAGATCCTGTGATGTCTGAAACGCCAGAACGGCGACAGAACGCGCTGCTGCGATATCCTGATCCGTGAGCAATCGACCGCGATCGAGCTTCAGGCCGTAGTTCTGGAAGAAGCCGGGGAACGTACCGAACACCATCGGTGACATTTCCTCTGCAGCGTACGTCACCTTCTCGCCGATGAAGATAACGGGGGCGACATTCTCCACGGTAGTGAGCTTTGCAATCGCCTCATAGTCGCTCATCGTAACCGAATCGAGTGTGCGTCCGAATTTCTCGAAGCCTGTGGGATAGACCTCAATGAGATGGCTGCTGAAAGACTCGACCTGATCGAGAATATAGCGCTCGAAGCTGCGGCCGACAGAGACCATGAGCACAACCGAACCGACGCCGATGACGATGCCGAGCATGGTCAGAGCGGAACGCATGCGATGCGACCGGATGGCGCGATGTGCCGTTTGCAGCGTGTCCTGAATGCGCATTACTCGTAACGGAGTGCCTCTATGGGGGAAAGGAGAGATGCTTTACGTGCGGGATACATTCCAAAACCGAGCCCCGTAATAAAGGCCATGATGAGTGCGATGAAAATGGCAGGTATCGAAATCGCAAAAACATACGTCGCAAGAAACTTGTGAACCACTGCGGCGGTGAGTAGGGCAAAACTTACACCAAAGATCACTCCGACGGCTCCTGCGATCACGGTGAGAAAGACAGCCTCGAGAAGAAACTGCAGGAGGATATCCATTCGCTTGGCTCCGATAGCTTTTCGAAGACCAATTTCACACGTGCGCTCGGTAACGGCAACGAGCATGATATTCATGATACCAATGCCGCCGACGATCAAGGATATCCCTGCAACCGTCGTGATGAAAATGGTGAGTCCGAGGGACACTGTTCCAAGAATGTCATTCGCCTGCTCTGAACTGCGCACGATGAAGTCATCCTTCGTCGTATCGTTATCCGGGTTCACAATTCCATGACGAGTGCGAAGCAGATACATCACGTCATCGAAGGCCAGAGTAAAATCACCTGTTGCCTGCATCGTGACGACGTTGAAGTACTTCTGACCAGTCGCAGCGCGTGCGACCGAAAGCGGTACAAACACGAATTCGTCTGCATTCTGGAAAAATTGCGTTCCGATAGACTCAAGAGTTCCCACGACAGTATAGGGACGATCACCGAGAACAATCCTCTTGCCGATGGGGTCTTCCCTTCCGAAGAGAGCATCCGAAATTTCCGAACCGAGTACGGCGACATTTCTTCCACCGGAAATGTCTTTCTCGTCGAGCAACCGCCCCTGTGCAACAGTCACTTCACGGTTGCGGAAGTAATTAGGAACGGTTCCCACCACACGAGGCTCTGTTTCCTCGCGCCCATAGCGCGCCTTTTCGATATTCATGAACATCGCAGGTGCGATACTCGTCACAGTTGTGAGGTTCTCAAGTGCGCTGACATCCCCCTGCGTGAGGCTGTCATAACCAGCCTGTAGGGGACCTTGACCCCCTCCTTCCTGCTGTCCGGGGAAAATAACCATACTGCGAGCTCCGATGGAACTGATCTGACTCAGGATGAGCTTCTCCATGCTCGCACCCACCGCCGTCATGAGGACCACTGATCCTACTCCTATGACGACGCCGAGCATTGTGAGAAGGGATCTCCTTCCGTTACGGAGGAGTGAATGCCCTGCCGCCAGGAGATTATCACGTACTCTCATACATTCTACCGTAGTTCTCTACCCTGGGCGGCGATGATGCGTTGGAAATCCCTACTGTCACTTTCGATATGCCCGTCCTTGATGTGAATGATGCGTTCGGCATGCTGTGCGGTGGCCGTTTCATGCGTAACGAGAATGATCGTCTTCCCGCTCTGATCATGGAGTTTCTGTAGGGCCTCCATGACGTTCTTGCCGGAGGCACTGTCAAGGTTTCCTGTCGGCTCGTCAGCGAAGAGTACATCCGGATCGGACACGAGCGCACGTGCGATGGCCACCCGCTGCTGCTGTCCTCCGGAAAGCTGGTTGGTGAAGTACTCTGCCCGTTCCATCAGGCCGACGGCGTCAATGGCCTTCAAAGCACGCTCACGACGCTCCGAAACTGGTATCGTCGGATGATAGAGAAGCGGCAGGATCACATTCTCCAGAACGGACGTCCGTGGAAGCAAATTGAATGCCTGGAAGACGAAACTGACTCTGGTTGCGCGGATCTGTGCAAGCTGATCATCACTTATGCTCGCTACCGGTTCACCGCGAAAGAGGTACGTTCCGCCGGTCGACTGGTCCAGGAATCCGAGAATATGCATGAGGGTGGATTTACCCGATCCTGAGGGGCCCATGATGGCAACGAACTCGCCCTCATTGATTTTCAGATCAATGCCGTGAAGAACCGGCGTCTCCAATTCGTCGCTTCTGTAGACCTTCTTCAGTCCAATCGTCTGAATCAGCGGCGCTTTCGTGGAGGAATTCTTGTCCATTGCTCATTGCTTGATAAGCACGATGACATCCTGACCTTCGGCTATGCCCGAGACAATCTCGATATCATCGACCGTCTCCATGCCGGTGACCACACGAATGTCCCTGCTGCCATTCTTCGCATCTGGGACGCGGACGATGATCTCGCCTTGCTCATCCTTCACGACCGATCGAGCCGGAACGAAAATGGTGTCCTCCTTCACCGACGTGATGATGTCCGTATCGCCTGTCATGCCGATTTTGAACGCCTCATCAGGCTTCAGGAAGTCCAGGACTATGCGGTACTTAGGCACACCGTCGGCAATGGTGGCGGCAGGATCGATCTCGCTGACACGGAGGGCAAAGGGGGTTCCAGGAAATGCATCGAGGAGAATCGATCCGCTTTGAGACGTCCGGACCTTCGGAATATCGATTTCGGAAACGTACACTTCCAAGCGATACGGGGAACTACCGAGTATGGTCATCGCTGGTCCCGTTTCACTGAACTGACCGGGAGTGAACTCGCCCTGCTTCAGATTCACCTTCGTAATGGTCCCATCGATCGGAGCCTTGAGTACGGTGTCATCTTCATCCGATTGCGCCTTCAGCAAATCCCCTCTCGCCTGCTGCACTCTGCCTCGCGCCGCATCAATATCTGATTTTCGCGTTCCCGCTTTCTTCAAATTCAGTTGTGCCTCGGAAATCCGAAGGGAAGTTTGGTATGTCTGTATATCGGCCTCTGCCTGGTCACGAGCCCCCTGCGCGGTGATCAGAGCCGACTCTTCCGCTGCGATTTTCGTGTCGTAAACTGCAGAGGCATCATGCAGAGACTGCATGGCTGCATCAATATCCGAGAGAGCTGAGTGCATATTCTTCTTCTCCGTGGCTAGGGTCGATTTCAAATTCTCCTTCTTCGCTGAACTGAAGAGCGCAAGTGGCTCAAGCGAAAGGATAAAATCATAGGACCGCTGCACAATGTTGGCAGTACCGGAAACCGCAAACCGTGCTGCAGTGAGCGCGTCTGCTGCTTCGCGGTAGTTCTTGGGGCTATAGGACAGTGCTGATGCAGCCTGGACATCCCTGCGGATTTTCATCAAATTGGATTCCAGTTCCGAATACGCATACGGCTGTTGCTGAACGAGGATATTTTCGAGAGTGACATCCAGGAAAACGCCGTCGATAACACCGATGGATGTCTGTGCAATGGTCAGCTGTTTTTCAGCAGTACTGCCTGCTGTGGTGACCTCACCGGTCAGATTGATACGCGCCTCGTCACGCAGGAGCACGAGCTTCTGCTTCGCCTTTTCCAACGAGGCAATCGCTGTTTCCATTTTCGATTCTGTATACGCAAGTGCCGCACGCTTATTTTCGACCTCCGCTTCCGCAATGGCGATATCCTCCGGTCGCGATCCCTCCTCGAGGGCTTTGAGCTCAGCGAGGGCAGTAGTCAACCTGGCGGAAGCGGATACTACAGAGGCATGAACACTTCCCGACCGCAGCTTCGCCAAGACCTGACCTGCTATGACAACCGAACCTTCGTCAACGAAGACCTCCTCGACGATTCCTGAAACGGGAAACTTCAATTCAAGATCCTTTTCCGAAATCACCGTGCCGACGGCTTCGACAGTCTGCGTGAGTGTGCCGCGCCTGGCCTTCCCGAGAACGTACTCAGGTGGAGTCTCGGTTGCCAGAAACTTTACGAGGAGAAGGAGCGGGATTCCGACGAGGAGAACCGAGAGCGTCAGCTTCCAGCGCCTGCGGAGAATGCGGGCAATGCCTTTGATAGAGGAAAAGAACTGATCGAATATTGTATTCAAAGAAACCCCTGTCGTGCT
>VGKZ01000049.1 GCA_016866815.1 Candidatus Peregrinibacteria bacterium
CGCAGGAGCGGCAGGCAGTTCTTCGCGTCCATCGACGATGTCCTGCAGCTCTCCATCATCGTCGCCATCGGATTTGCATTCGCTGAAAACGTCCTGAACCCGACGTACTTCATGGCGTTCGTTCGCCAGTTCATCATCTATCCCGTGACGCCTGACTGGGGAGCGTTCTTCGGCAACATCCTCGGCAGAGCCATTCTCACGAACATGGTGCACATTCTGTCCACCGGTGTCATCGGTTACTTCTACGGACTCTCGCTCTTCGCGGATTCGTACCTCGCCGACGCCCACAGGCAGGGCAGATCCCATATTCTACCCGAAGCTTTGCAGTATGTTCTGCAGCTTCCGGAGAAGGAAGTGTTCCGTCGTGAATCGGTCACTATCGGTCTGCTCTCCGCTATCGTTCTGCACGGTCTCTTCAATTTCCTGGTGACCCTGCCGGATCTCCTGCCCGGCAGACCGCAGACGCTCGGTGATTTGTTTGCCTCTCCCGCAGGTTCGCCGTTCCACCATATAGCACTTCTCGTCATTCCTTCACTGTTCTACGTCGTCGGAGGCTTCTGGTTGCTCTCCGTGCTCTTCTATCAGAAGGAATCGATGAAAGAGCGCGGTTGTCTGGTGGAGAAAGATACGTTTGTCGGTCAGGATCAGGTGTTGGCATGAATGATTGGCAACATCGTCAGTTCGCGGTAGAATCTCCGTGACCACTTCTCCTCTTTTTTCGATGTTCATGCGCACTGCATCCCGCCTGTTACTTTTTGTATTTGCCACGGTTGTCGTTCTGACCCCCGTCGGTGCGGCTGCAAAAGATATTTCAGCTCTGCTGCCTACGGGAGATGAGTCCGTTGTGTCACGCGGGGATTTCCTCCGTGCAGCCATCGAAGCGTTGGACTTGGGTAAGTCGTCGTATAACTCTACATCGGAATTGCCGTACAGGCGGATCCCGAAGGCGATGGAGAAGTATGTCCGGATCGCGGAGGGGAAGAAAGCACTGGATGTGTTCAAGTTCGATCTCTTGCTCGCGCGCGGCATTACCCGCGGAGAAGCACTCCAGGTCCTTGTGAAGCTCACCGGTTCCCAGAGTTCCCGCAGTGTCTCCTTTTCCGATGTCACGCCGGGATCAGCGGAGGAACTGGCGGTGAAAGTTGCCGTGGAGAAGGGATGGATGGAGCCGCTGAAGCCCGATCTCTTCGGTGTTCGCAGGGTTTTGACTTCGAAGGAAACGCTTCTGCTCCTTCGCAAAGTTTCCGGACAGCGCACGGAGCGCGAAGGTGCGACGGTGAATGAATCGACACCGACGATCAAGATTGATTTCAAGAGCAGCCAGCGCATCGGCAATCTACCGAAGACGCAGATTCTCGAGGCCATCTGGAAGATCATTCAGGAAGATTTCCTGCATCAGGACAAGGTGAATCCCGATGAAGCCGCTTGGAAGGCCGCAGAGGGACTCGTACAGAGTCTGGGCGACAAGTACTCCACGTTCATGAAGCCGGCGAATGCCCAGAATTTCCAGTCGCAGATTCAGGGAGAGGTCTCCGGTATCGGTGCGCAGGTGGAGTTCGTGAATGAAATACTGACCATCGTGACCCCGATCGTAGGTTCTCCGGCGGAAGCGGCCGGACTGTTGCCCGGTGACCAGATCATTAAGGTCGATGGCACACCACTCGCGGGTCTGGACTTCGGAGAGGCTGTCGACAAGGTGCGCGGCCCCAGAGGCAGTACTGCGACCCTCACCATTCGCCGCAACGGAACCGAACTGACGGTGAAAGTGACTCGCGATGTTGTTAAAGTTCCGGAGGATATCATCACCTGGCAGGGTGATGTGCTCATCGTGAAGATCGCCCAGTTCGGAAAGATCACCGAAAGTGAACTTCGCCCTATTCTGGCTCAAGCTAATGCAAAGAAGCCCAAAGGTATCGTCCTCGATTTGCGCAATAACCCGGGGGGACTGCTGGATGCGGCAACCATCGTCATGAGCGCTTTCGTGCCGAAGGGTAGCGACGTAGCGGTGATTCGTGCCAACAAGAGTGAGCGCAAGGAAACGACCGCTTTCGAGCCTGTGATCGACCCCGGCGTGAAGATGGTGACCATTGTGAATGAAGGGTCAGCGAGTGCTTCGGAAATCGTCGCGGGTGCACTGCAGGATCACAAGCGTTCGACCGTCATCGGCAGCAAGAGCTTCGGCAAAGGCACCGTTCAGCAGGTGGTGCAGTTCGTTGACCAGAGCAACCTGAAACTCACCATTGCCGAGTGGCTTACTCCCCAGAAGCGAAAGATCGACGGCGCAGGCATCATGCCGGACATCGCCGTGAAGGAAGAAGAGGGGAGAGATGCTCCGCTTCTCAAGGCACTTGAGTTACTGCGGTGAAGCAATTGTGACGCAGGCAACGAGAAAATTCTTCACGCCGGAAAGGCCGTAGCTATAAGCTATAAGCTTTAAGCTTTAAGCTCCGTCCTACATGTTGCTGTAAAACTGCTTCTTCCTGTTCGCCGAACGGAATTCCTCCCGCTTCAGCGCTCGGATTCTCTCCATCCTGCGCGTACGCGTCCGGCGGAAGCGGCCCCGCTCACGCATCAGCTTCATGAGGCCGGTTTTCTGAACCTGCTTCTTGAAACGCTGTTGGAGCGCGTCATTGCTTTCGTCGCCGTGCTTGACTGCGTAAATAGCCATGTGCCGGTGCATCCTAGGGCAGAAACCCAAGCCTCTGCAAGGGAATCCATTCCTTTTACGAGACCGTTGCTCTCCTGCGACTTCCCCTCTAAAATCCCCGCGATATGGCTGACACCAAGAAGTACGGCGCCGAGCAGATTCAGGTTTTAGAAGGCCTGGAGCCGGTTCGCAAGCGCCCCGGCATGTACATCGGTTCCACCGATGTCCGTGGTTTGCACCATCTTGTCTATGAAATCGTCGATAACGCCATCGACGAAGCGATGGCAGGTCACTGCAATAACATCATCGTTACCCTGCTCGATGACGGTTCCGTCAGCGTGGAGGATAACGGTCGCGGTATTCCGGTTGACATGCACCCCAAGCTCAAGCGTCCCGCTCTGGAAATCGTGCTCACGACGCTCCATGCCGGAGGAAAGTTCGGTGGAGATGAAAGCGGTTACAAAGTCTCCGGCGGTCTCCACGGCGTCGGTTCTTCCGTGGTGAATGCTCTGAGCACGAAGATGCGTGCCGAAGTGTACCGTGACGGAAAGGTCTACCATCAGGAATACAAGCGCGGAAAGCCCGCGTATGACTTGAAGACCGAGGGCAAGACCACCAAGCGCGGTACGAAGATTTTCTTCACACCGGACGCTGAGATCTTCGACACCCTCGAATTCTCCATGCAAATGCTGCTCGTGCGTCTGCGTCAGCAGGCGTATCTCACGCGGGGTGTGACGGTCTCTCTCCTCGACGAGCGTAAGAAGCGCCCGGCGGACGATCTCACGCTTCCCCGCCTGTATCGCTTCTTCTTCGACGGAGGTATCGCCGCGTACGTTCGCCACCTCAATGAGAGCAAAGAGTCCATCGGCAGTCCCATTTGGTTCGAGAAGGATACGCCGGATGGTTTCGTGGAAGTCTGTCTGCAGTATACGCAGAGCTTCCAGGAGCATGTGGTGAGCTTCGCCAATAATATTCACACTACGGAAGGCGGTCACCACCTCACAGGGTTCAAGGCCGCAATTACCCGCACGATCAATGCGTACGCCAGAAACCATTCGCTCCTCAAAGAGAAGGAGGAAAACCTGACGGCCGATGACGTCCGCGAAGGTCTGACGGCGGTCATTTCCGTTCGCCTGAAGGAGCCGCAGTTCGAAGGTCAGACCAAGGCCAAGCTCGGCAACGCCGAAATGAAGACCGCCGTTGAAACGGTGGTGAATGAAAAGCTCGCAGAGTACATGGAGGAGCATCCGGGCGAGGCGAAGGACATCGTCGGCAAATGCAGTCTTGCCGCCCGTGCCAGACTAGCCGCCCGGGCTGCGCGCGACAGTGTCATCCGCAAAGGCGCTCTCGAAGGCATGACGCTCCCCGGAAAACTCGCGGACTGCTCCAGTCGTGACGCCTCGGAGTGCGAACTCTTCATCGTCGAGGGTGATTCCGCCGGAGGCTCCGCCAAGCAGGGCCGCAAGCGTGAATTCCAGGCCATCCTTCCGCTCCGCGGAAAGATCCTCAATGTCGAACAGGCCCGTCTCGATAAGATGTTGGCCAATAACGAAATCAAGTCTCTCATCATCGCGCTCGGTGTGGGAGTGGGGGAGGTGAAGGACATGGGTAGACTACGCTACCACCGGATCGTGATCATGACCGACGCCGACGTCGACGGTGCGCACATTCGCACGCTGCTCCTCACGCTGTTCTATCGCTATTTCACGGAACTCATCGACAATGGGCATCTCTACATCGCTCAGCCGCCGCTCTATAAGATCAGTAAGGGCAAGGATTCCAAGTATGCGTACTCGGATGAGCAGAAGGAACGCATTCTGAAAGAGCTCGGTATTTCCGCCAAAGATACGCAGGAAGTTTCGGAGGAGCCGATCGAGGAAGGGGAAGTCGAACAGGCCGCAAAGCCGAAGCAAGCGAAGGTCTCCATCCAACGCTACAAAGGTCTCGGTGAAATGAATGCCGATCAGCTCTTCGACACGACGATGGATCCTGAGCAGAGAACACTACTCCGCGTGACGATGGATGATGCCGAGGCGGCAAATGCGACATTCACGACCCTGATGGGAAGCGAGGTTGCTCCGCGCAGAAAGTTCATTCAGACCCACGCCAAGGGCGTGAAGAACCTGGATATCTGAAATCAGCGGACATTCGACAGTTTGTACGTTTTTTTGCCAAGCACCATCACATTGACGTACGCGAGTATGTAATCGAAACAGCCTCGTGCTACGCCTTTTCTGAATCTGCGTCCCGAGAAGATAACAGGACAGTCGGGGATATAGCATATTCGCCCCATCTTGTTGATACGCCGCGACAGGTCCACATCTTCCTGTCCGTCGATGACTGCGGAAAATCCGCCGCTATTGTCATATGCCTCTTTCCGCACCGCAAAGCTAAAACCGCACAGCAAGTAATGCCCCATCACTATCCGATAGGTTCTCATGAAGACCGGATGAAAGATGTTGTACGTGGCATTCACGCGGGGACTGCAGTCCAGGATGCGTGATCCACTGCAGCAGGCGACAGTTTTCGTGTCCTGTTCCAACACATGAAGTATTGTTGAGATCCAGTCCTCCGGAACAACGGCATCCGCATCAGTGGAAAAAATCACCTCACCGCGCGCTTCGGAGAATCCTCTGCGACGTGCAGCGCCCCTCCCAGGTTGCTCTTCTCGTATGACCCGCAGAGCGAGCTTGCCCGCATGTTTTTTTGCGGTTTCCACAGTGTGATCTGTGGATCGGTTATCCACCAGGATCACTTCAAAGGGGGCATAAGTCTGGCGAGAGAGCGCATCCAGGCAGTCGCCGATATTCTTTTCCTCATTCAAGACCGGAATCACGACAGATACTTTTGGCTTCATAGTGAAGATTGTACAACTTCTAGTCCTCGTCCTGCTCCGAAAAGTGGTCCTTCATTGTGTACGTATCCAGCTTGCTCTCACCGAGGAGCTTGGTCACTGCGGGTATCGCTTCTTCGAATTTCATCTCCTTCTGCTTCCCGGCTTGCATATCGCGCAGGATGATCGAGCCGCTCTTCACTTCCATCTGACCGAGGAGCAGCGTGTACCGCGCTTCGAATTTGTCCGCCAGGCGCATCTGGCTCTTCAGACTCGCTTCACCGAGTGCACCGAGCGTGTGGACACCGAGGTCGCGGAGTTGCGAGATGAGTTTCAGACACTTCTTCTTGGCGTCCGGTCCCAGCTGGGCGACGAACACATCGACTTGGTCTTTGTTCGGAACTTTGATTCCCGCTTCCTTCATCTGCCAGATGATGCGTTCGATGCCGCCGGCAAAGCCGATACCCGGAGTGGGCTGGCCGCCGAGCATCTCGATGAGAGGATCGTATCGCCCTCCGCCTCCGACTGCGTTCTTTCCCCTGGTCTTGATGTCCCAGTACTCGAAGACCGTCTGGTTGTAGTAGTCGAGCCCGCGGACGAGACCGGGATTTTCCTCGAATTCCGCTCCGAGCTCATTGAGGTATTCAAGAACCGTCTCGTGGTACGTCTTACTCGCATCGTCGATAAACTGTGCGAGTGTCGGAGCTTTCTTCAGGAGAATCTGCGTGTCTTCCTCTTTGGAATCCAGGAGTCGCAGGGGATTCGTCGTCAGACGGCTACGGTCCAGTTCGGGGAGATTCCGCTCCTTGCCGATGAAGTAGTCTTTCAGGGCCGCGACATAGGCTTTGCGGTTGTCTGCAGAGCCGATGTTGTTCATCTGCATGGTGAGCTGATCGCGGATCTTGAGATCACCGAAAATTTTGTTGATGACGTGAATCAGCTGCGCGTCGAGGGACGGGTCGCTCAGACCGATCACTTCGAGATCGAACTGGTGAAACTGACGGTAGCGTCCCTTCTGCGGCCGGTCGTGCCGGAAGCACGGGCCGATGGCATAGAACTCCACGGGCTGCGGCAGCATGTGCATGGCGTGTTCGATGTATGCCCGGCAAATGCCGGCGGTAAGTTCCGGGCGTAGTGCGAAGTCGCCTTCGTCCGGATCTCTGTGGTGGCTGCCGACCATGAAGAGCTCCTTTTCGACGATGTCCGTGTGCGAACCGATGCCGCGCTCGAACACTTCCGTCTTCTCAAAAATCGGTGTATCTATGCGCTTGAAACCCGCCTGGCGGCACCGGTGTCGGACGGCTTTCTTGATGTACGTCTGATACTGGTGGTCCTCGGGGAGGACGTCGTTCGTGCCCTTCGGGGTGCGGTATTTGGCGTCAGCCATAGTGCGTGGAGCCTACCAGAAGCAGGCAACTTCGGGAAGGGGTGTATTTCGTACTCCTCTGCGAATGTTCTGCGTGTTAGAATCCACAACCGATGAGAATCCCATCTATCACTGTCGCTCACAGAGGTTTTTCGATCACTGTTCCGGAGCTCATTCTTGCTCCGGGTGAAGTGCTCGGCATCTTCGGCAAATCTGGCTCTGGTAAAACGAGTTATCTTCATAAGATCCGCACACTCTTTCCACCGACGCACGTTCACTACATGTCCCAGTTCGACGGGCTCTTCGAAGAGATTACCATACGGCAGAATATCGAGATCGGCCTTGCTGCCGGTGGAAAGACCTATGCAGAATTCCATGACTGGGAGAAACAATTTGCAGAAATCCTCTCCGCTTTTGAAGTCGATCGTCATATCAGCAAATACCCTGGTGCGATGAGCGGCGGTCAGCGCAAGCGCGCGGAGATCGTTCGCTCTCTCATTATGAATCCAAATGTCCTTTTGCTCGATGAACCGTTCCTCGGCATTGGCCACCTCTTTGAGACGATATGCACAGACGAGATTCTCAAGCGCCGTGATGGAACAGGAGTGACGATCGTCGTCAGTCATGATTTCGACCTTCTCTGTTCTTTCTCCGATCGTATTATCCTGATCGATGAAAAGGGTGTTGTGGGGTTCATGCCGACGAATGATCCGAACTGGAAGCCACAGAATGTGCGTACGGCTTGGACGCTTGGTATTGATAATGTCATTCCTTCCTCTGCCCTTCAGCAGTTGACGACTGCCAATATTGCAAATCCTCCCAATGGTAATTTTTTGGCTTTCTGGAGCTCCTCAGCGTCGTGGGAGCACGGTGAACAAATGAGCATCCTCGTCCCAAAAGAGAAGATACAATCCATTCACACAGCACTCCGACATGGCACTCTTTCAACGAGAGTGGAAATTGACGTCGCCGAAACGAACGAGCCGCTCGTGCTCGTTGGTAAGGGCGAGATTGATCCAGAATTGAAGGAGCAGACTCTCGGGATCGCGTCGACGTGGACGCTTACCGCTTGATCTCCTGCCAAGCTTCGTCGTAGAGCGACACATTGTCCCCCAGATCCATGACGAAGTGCAGCTTCTTCAAATCCTTTTCGGGAATGAAGACGCTGGGATTTTGTTGTACAAGAGCATCAACGTACTGCAGTGCCGATGGAATCGGATGTGGATAGTGGGTTGCATTGATCAGGTCTGCAGACACTTTTGCATCGAGAATATAATTGATGAACTTCTGTGCGAGTGCTTTG
>VGKZ01000050.1 GCA_016866815.1 Candidatus Peregrinibacteria bacterium
GAAGTCACCGACGGTCTGCGAAACGGTGTTCGTGAGGATCGTGCCATCCGTGCGGCGGATAGCGATGTTCGTGAAGTCTCCGTCGGAAGCGGAACTGTTCTGCTCCAAAGTCATGGAGTAGAACGTCTGGTCTTCCGTGGAGTTCACGGACACCTCAAACTTACCGGTAACGACACCTACGTCGCCGACCTCCACCTCATCGGGGGAGATGCTGCGGTAGGACACGCTGATGATACCGCTGGTTACAGCAGCAATCCGGAAGCGGTCGCCACGGAGAGGGAAGTTACCCGTGACGGACTTGGCGTTGCCAAAGACGTCGGACGGGAGTTCAACAACGAAGTTGTGCTCGGCAGCCGTGGAAGCGGTGGACGCGAAGTCCGCCACAAGGTCCACAGTGACCGTCTCACAAGGATCGAGGATCAGCGGGGAGCTGAAGCGAAGATCAGAGGTCTGATCCTCGGAATCGATCGTGCGCTTGCGCGTGACGCGTGCGCCGTTCACAGCAGCGTACACGCCGCCGATGTCCGTCTCGGAACCGAAGCCCTCGTGGAGCATGGTCAGGTTCTCGACAGCGACGGAATCGTCGCAGGACGCAGTGAAGTCAACGGAAAGCATAACGACGCCGACAGCGCCTTTCGGCACAGTGTCGCCGACCGGGGAGGAAGCCGCGAGGGAAACCTCGAGGACGCCATCACCCTTCACGAACGCCGTGTATCCCGTGAATTCAGCAGTGTCGCCGAAGACGACGCCGGCTGCAGTCATGAGATCTTTAGCGGAGAGCGTGTAGTCGTGGTCTGCCATCATGGCAGCACCAAGCGTGATCTCCACAGTGGACGTGCCGAGGAGTTTGGCCGAGCTCACCGTAACGGTCGAACTGTTCGTGACCGTGTAGTGGCTCTTCATCTCAGCGGCAGCCTTGTCGAGAGTCTGGTTGAATTCGACCTCGATCGTCGTTGCGGATGTCGCAACAACGTCCGTGATCATCGGCTCGGACGACACATCACCCTTGCCACAGTCCACACCGTAGGTGAGACCCTGGTCGACGCGGTAAAGCATCACGACCATTTCGGCACGGTTCATGTTGTCGCCGGGGCGAACGCGACCCGTTGCGTCGTCACCCTGGAGGACGCAGTGATCAGCGGCCGTCTGAATGACGGTCGTGTACCACTGGCCGGATGGGTTGTCGACGAACTGCTTGGCATCGCCGGTTGCAGCGAGGCCAAAGGCGCGAACGATGAGAGCGGCAGCTTCAGCGCGGTTGATGTTCGCGCTGGGGCGGGCCCAGCAAGGGTGCTTGCCGTAGCAATCACCGTCGCCGCGAACCCAACCCTCCTTACCTGCCTCCTCAAAGTACCCGTAGTACCAAGCGCCCGTAGAAACATCGTTGAAACTCGGGACAGCCGGCGGAGTGGAGAGAATACCTCCATTCAGCTCGACCACGAGCTTCACGAATTCTGCGCGGTTGGCGTTGTCGCCAGGGCGGAACCGCGCTTGCGTAGCATCGAGATACCCGGCATCCGTGAAGGCGCCGACAGCATCACCGAACCACGCTCCTGCAGGGACGTCGCTGTATGCCGCGAGAACCGTTCCCACTTGTGCAAGTGAGAGGGCAGCGACCGACATTCCTGCGAGGACTTTCTTCATGCGAATAAAGTCCATAGTAATGTGGTGGATAAAAATGAAATAAAAACGAAGGAAAGAAACTACCGTACTCATCGCCCTATATAAGGAGGACAAGTACAGAGTGGTGAATCAATGTAGGAGGTTCTGTGTTCCATGCTTCTCTCTCAGTGCTATGCGCGGGGGAGACTATGCTCTCTCCTTATATATAAAGAGGGTACGCAAGCGACATCGAAAGCGTGGGGCAGAAAACACAAAACAGAAAACACGACGGATACTGTCCTGTCCGCCTGAGGCGGACGAACAACCGTGTGAATGACTTGTCTTCAGCAAACCTAGCAATAAGGAAGGCTTGCCCCGAGCAAGCCCGAAGGGCTTGTCGAGGGGTAAAGGCAAGGTGCCGGCACGTGAAGGAGCGTGTACACGGATCAGACTCTATGGGCACATAGAGGCGGATCAGCGGTATTTAAGCGTCCCATTTGCCGGTAGGCAAGGTGGAGGCACTGATCCGTGCATACAGAAGAACGCGGTGAAGGGGTATCTGTTACATCACATGGGGGATGGAACATTTGGTCATATCTCTGCGAATATGAAGGCCAATTGCCAAATGCATAGACGAATTCTTGAGAGAAACGGCCCTCGCAGCATGATTTTGAGGTGGAAAAAAAGACTTGTTAAAATTTAATTATATTGCTTAATGTTATTTTGGAGAGCAAGAATAGTTCACCGGACGTCAGGATGAATGTGCATGTACTCTACCTTCCTCACCTTCTGGCCCTCTGCAGTGTCTTTGAGCTCATATCCCCGTGCGGCAATTGCATCTCGCAGGCGATCACTCTCACCGAAGTTTTTCGCCTTCCGCGCAGCCTCACGTTCCGCGAGAAGTGCGACGACTTCCTTCGGGATATCCTGTGAACGCTGTGCGGCAAAACAACCGAATGTTTGGCGAACCAAAGCCATAAAATCCTTACATGCAGCAAGCGAACCTTTGGTACGCGACCACGCCATAGCCTGGAAGATCACAGCAAGCGCCTCGGGGGTATTCAGATCACTATCCATCGCCTCAGAAAATTTTTGCTTCCACTCTTCCGTGTCCTCTGAGTCCTCTGAGTCCTCCACCTCCCCCATCCACTCCGCAATCTTCGTACGTGCCTTCCGTGCGTCATCGAGTCCCTTCTCCGTAAACTTCAAATTCGTGCGGTAATGAACGGAAAGAAGGTAGTAACGCAGGTCCATGGGATCGTATCCCATGGCAATAATGTCTGAGAGATTCAACACATTGCCAATACTCTTTGACATTTTCTCTTCCCCCATCTGGATACGCCTCCTATGCAGCCAGAGGTGCACAAAGGGCTTCTTGCCCGTCACAGACTCTGACTGCGCGATTTCGCATTCGTGATGCGGAAAAATATTGTCCTCGCCGCCCGTGTGAATATCGATCTGGTCCCCCAATAAGGAGGAGCTCATCGCACTGCACTCGATGTGCCAGCCCGGAAAGCCCTCGGGAAATTTTTTCCCTCCGGGATTTTCCGGGGACTCCCACCGGAGCAGATGCTTCTCATTCATGCCGACACAGAATTTCCAGAGTGCGAAGTCTGCCGGGTGTTTCTTGTCCTCGCGCACGTCGACACGCGCACCGGCGGAAAGATTGTCGAGTGTATTACCGGAGAGTGTCCCGTACGGCGTCGGTGTTTTGCTCGTAACGGAAAAATAGATTCCGTCTTCGGTCACATAGGCATTTTTTTGGCTAATTAGAGCCGTAATCATTTCCCTCATTCTTGGTATAAACTCCGATGCACGCGGCCGATATGCGGGTTCGAGAAAGTTGAGCTCATGTTCGTCTGCGAGATACTCCGACTCATAGTTGCGCGCGACACCGATGACATCCGCTGCGGTGATCTCCGTCCTCCCCTGCGCACCCGCAATCCGGCGCGCTTCCTTTTCCACTTTGTCCTCTCCCTGGTCCGCATCGGCGACGAGGTGTCCGACGTCCGTAATATTTTTGACGTGCGTCACGGTGAGTCCGTGTCCGGCTTCCAACCACCTGCGGAGAAGATCCGCCATGAGAAAACTGGAATAGTTGCCGATGTGGGGTCGCCCGTAGACCGTCGGACCGCATGTGTACATGGTGACGATCTCCTTCTTGATCGGAGAAAAGATTTCCTCCTTCTTGGTCAGGGTGTTGTAGAGACGCAGGGGCATCATCGGGAGGATAGCGCGATTGCAGCGGGCGCGCACATAAAAGGACCGGCGTTCCATCCATGGAACGCCGGTGATCCCTTCACCATGCCATCTCCGTGCGGAGACGCTCTGGGAACGTCTCCCGCAGCCTCCGACGGCCTTCTTCGCTCTGTGAAGCGATTCCTGCCGTCTTAAGGTCTTCGAGAAAACAGCAGTAGGCAACCTCTGCGCGGTGGATGGTCACCTCGCGGGGAGCCCGCAGACCGAGGCGGACCTTGTCGCCTCGGACCTCCACCACCATCACGGACCAGCACTCGTCCGGGTCGGTGTTGTCACCGATCAGAACACGCTGATCCATCTCGCGATGGATGAGGAGGAACCCCGTACCGGATCCGCCGGAGTTCGGCACGAGTGTGCCGCCACTCTCAGCGATACGGTCGAAGACCTCCTCGCGGTGGATGGGGATTGCCTTCCTAGCAAGAAACCCCAAGATCACCTCGTTGCCGCGCAGAGCACAGATCCGGATCCAGATCTCACCGAGCTGGATCCACTCTCCGACTTTCCGACTGAGCACCAGCATGACTGAGCCTCCTTCACTGGCACCGTACCCCTCTGGTAGGGGCCCGAAACGGAGCGGACACGCTGTCCGCCGATCACGCTATCCGACGTACGACGGACACTGCGATCAGCGGACGGCAATGGTAAAGAGCAGATGCTCCTGCACGCAGGAACACCCTGAGTATGCATACGACGCCGGAATCTGAACAGAGAAATGCTAAGAAATCGCTAAGAATAGATAAAAAAGAACCCGGCAGCAGCACGCTAGCTGCCACCGGGCTTTGTTGCATTCCGAAGAACGCAACAGAGGGTTGGTAACGCACCATTTCTGGTGCGCGTGTTGAGGGTGCGGGGAAGGTCAGACGAGGATCGCCGGGCTTTCAACCCGACGGATCGCGACCTTCTTCGGAGCCTCGAATCCGAGACGGACCCGCCGACGGCTGACCTTCACCACCGTGATGGTGATGTGAGCGCCGATGCGAATCGCCTCGTTCTCCCTTCGGGTCAGCACCAGCTGACCACCCGTGGAGCCCTCGCGGGCATGACACGAGCGCTGGATCAACTCCGTCCGCAGGATCTTGACGCCCTGCGGCGCGAAGATGCCGATACGGACCTTGTCTCCCTGGATCCGATGAATGGTGATGTAGATGTCATCACCAACCTGGACCCACTGCCTCACCCTTCGTCCAAGTACCAACATGGCTCTTCCTTTCGCAATGAGCCAACCGGTTTCCTCCGAACGCTCGTAACGGCATCCTCGCCGCCGACCACGTCCTGAACCGGCCACGCAATCCGCCTTCGGCGAACTCCGTGTCCGGCTCAATGGAAGCTGTGAAAGAGCTTAAACACTCTATATATTTTTTGTAAAATGTCAATGAAACAACAATTAAGCACGGAATTGGCATATTTTGACATATGTAATAATAAGATGCTTAATATCCTTATATGCTCACAGAGGGCCAGCGACATGCCTGGAAAGATGTCATCCGAGGAGTCGAATAGTGCGGTGTAGAAGCAACGGAGAACACGTGGTAGGGTACGGGCACTCATTTTCACATACTCATCTATGTCTCCCTCTTCCCCCTCCCTGAAAGAACCCGCCGGATTCGAAGCCGCGAAGCGACGCATCGCAGGACCTGGTTTCATCGCCGCGCTCGACCAGAGCGGCGGCAGCACGCCGAAAGCACTTGCTGCCTATGGCATCCAGGAAAATGCTTGGGGGGATGATAAGGAAAAGATGTTCGAGTTGATGCATCAAATGCGCACGCGCATCATCGTGAACTCCGCCTTCGACAAGCGCATCTCCGGCGCCATTCTCTTCGAGAGAACCATGAACAGCGTTGTGGAAGGCCTGCCGACGGCTCGGTACCTGTGGGAGGAGAAAAACATCGTCCCGTTTGTGAAAGTGGATGAAGGCCTCGCCGAGGAGAGTGAGGGCGTACAGCTGATGAAGCCGATGACAAAGCTCGATCCCCTACTTGCAAGCGCCGTCCAGCACGGCGTTTTCGGCACCAAGATGCGCTCCGTGATCAATACTGCAAATGAGAAAGGCATCGCTGCGGTCGTTGCGCAGCAGTTTGAAATCGGCGACAAGATTCTCGCTGTGGGTCTGATGCCGATTCTGGAACCGGAGGTGAATATCAAATCGCCGGACAAGGCTGCAAGCGAGGCTATTCTGCGTGATGAGCTCCTCAAGCGCCTGGATGCACTGCCCAAGAAAACCATGGTGATGCTGAAGCTCTCCCTGCCCGAAGAAGCGGGCTTCTATGAAGCGCTGATCCGTCACCCGAACGTCCTGCGCGTTGTCGCGCTGTCCGGCGGATACAGCTGTGAAGAAGCGAACAGGAGACTCGGTAAGAACCTGGGAATGACCGCCAGCTTCTCCAGGGCGCTCGTCGAAAATCTCCGAGCAGACCAGTCTGATGCAGAGTTTACGAAAGCGCTGAACGATTGCATCGAAAGCATCTATCAGGCATCGGTGACCTGAGAGTTCATTTTCCTTCGAGAAGTCCTTCAACCTCTCGTAATGACCGTGTGCAGTAAGAGGCAGCTGCCTGGGGATCCATGGACAGCGGGTATTGTAAACCGCGAATGTGCTCTCGAACTTCATCTGTCCAACGCGAATCAAAGGGGCCTCCGATTAAGATAGCGTCATCGGAGACTTCGCGACGCAAGACGGCGCGGCGTCCCGCCTCATCGGACTCCAGAACGACGTAATGCTCGGCTCTGTGCATATGATCGCAGCGTAATACACCGAAGAAACACTCCGCAAGCAACTTCCCATGATAGGGAATTGGCCATGTCCGCAGCACTCTCATGACAACCGGAAAAAGTGCAATCAGGATAAAGCCTTTCGATTCACCACCAGCTGCTGGCCTATGCCAAACAGCGTGGAAACACCCCAGTAGAGTGAAACTGCTGCAGGGAATTGCAGCGCGAAGAACCCGATCATCAGCGGCAGCGCGTAGAGCATGACTTTCTGCTGAATCTCCTGCTGGGACATGCCCTCTTCCTTCTTCTTCTCCGGTTTTCCTTCGTCTTTCGCGCTCCTCTTTTTCTTGGCAATGGCAAAGCTGAGTTTCATCTGGAAGAACTGCAAAGCGACCAGTGCAATGGGAAAGAAGTACACTTCCGGCACAAGCAAATCGAGACCGAAGAAGCTGGTACCGAAGGCCCATGTGAGGTGCTGGTACGGCGGATAGAGCAGATGCTTCGACAGTGCCAGAACGGAGCCGTCGCGGACGGTGTAGAAGAGCCCGATGAGGATGGGAAACTGCACGAGCATCGGCAGGCAGGACTGCATGGGATTCACCTTGCTCTCCTTCCAGAGCTTCATGGTTTCCTCCTGCTGCTTCTTGGGATCATCCTTGTACTTCCTGCGGATCTCATCCATCTTCGGCTGCACCGCCTGCATCTTCCGCTGTCCTTCGAGTGCATGCTGCGTCGGAACGTACAGAATGAGCTTCACGAGAATGGTGACGAGAATGATGGCAATGGCGAGGTTATGACCGGGCAGGAGCGATGCAATGAATATGAAGAGATTCAGAAGCGGCTTCGTCACAAACGTCCGGAAAAGCTGCGTACTCACACCCGGCTCGTAGATGGAGAATGCGGCGATCACCGTCCCGCTGCCTGCGGAGAATCCTGCGGGAAGAACGAGCTCCGCTTCGTAGTTTCCGTACTCCGAAAAGAGTGAGTACTTCCATGGGGCAAGATCGAATTTCACGCTTGCACCCGGGGTGAGTGCAGCAGGAGGCGGTACGCATGGCACTGCGTTTTCCTTTGTCAGAAGCTCGGTCTTCGTACCATCGGCTGCAATCTGTCTGATGACGACCGGCGGCATGGGGCAGCGATCGTTCAGGGGCAGTGACGTATCCGTGTGATTCTCCAGGACGAGAATGGGATGGTGCTGACCTTTGACCGTTGCATCCTCTG
>VGKZ01000051.1 GCA_016866815.1 Candidatus Peregrinibacteria bacterium
CAGGTGGGGGAAGAGTGTGATGACGGCAATACCACCGGTGCCGACGGATGCAGCGCGGAATGTCTGACGGAACTTCACTGTGCCGGGGGCTACAAACTCGGTGAGAAATTCACTGCTCCCGACGGGTGCAACGTCTGTACCTGCACCGAGGCGGGAGTGGCGTGTACCGAACGTGCATGTACGCAGAAGAAGTGTTTCACCAGAGCTGATTGCTCCTCGGGAGAGATCTGCTCCGTTGAGCAGGGTGATTGCCGTTACCCGTGTCCCAAAGGTGCCGTCTGCATTCAGGCGTGCGCGGGGGTGTGCATTGCGCCCCCAGTGACTTCCATTTGCGGCAATGCCGTCTGCGAAAGCGGAGAGTCTGCGTATCCGGCGCAAGGGACTTCCTCCGTGTACTGCCCGCAAGATTGCGTTCAGCAGGGGCCGGTGTGTGGGAATGGCATCTGCGAAGCAGGGGAGCCGGATCAGTATGAGGTGGTCTGTCCGGCCGGATCTCCAGGGTGTTCGTCGACACCGGTTCTGACGAGGAGAGGTCTCTGTCCGGATGATTGCGTGGGAGGAATTACTTCCTGTCAGCAGTCGAAGAATGCCATCGACGGCCTCTTCCAGAAGAATGCGCAATGTGAAGTCGATGCCGATTGCACGATGTTCGTTCGTGCGTGCAGCCCCTATCAGACGTGCGGAAAGTCCGTACGCAGAGACGCACTCCTTGAAGTCACAGCTGCAATTCTCGAATATTCCGATGAATGCGCCGATTCGGAGTCTCCGAAATGTCTCGGCTGTATTCCCAAAAAGGCTGTCTGCCGTGACAGTAAATGCGCGACGGTCGATGTTACGCCCTGATCACGGAAAATGTTCTCAAGGCTCTCCCTGCGGAGAACCACAGAACGATTGCGCTCAGTGAGATGACGATCCATTCTCCGGCCCCCGTTGTGGGCTGCCTCAGTGGTTTCTTGTTTTGCTGAATCGCGTTTGGATTTTGCTTCGGCAGTCCCGTTACGGATGCAATGTTCTTCGGGTCACCCTTGTCGTCGAACGGGTGCGAACGTGCGCTGTCGATCGTGTATGGATTCACCGGTACGGAACCTCCGTCCAGCGGATTGAGTGTCGTAGCAGGAGAGTTCGCAGTCGGAATCGGCGTTGATCCGGCATTGGGATTCACCGGAATCTTTGGTGTGTTCTCATTTGCAGGAGGCGGTAAATTCTCAAAATTCTGAGCCGCCGTTGTGACAATCTCAATCGTTCCAGTCAGCTTTGTATCCTTTGCGGAAGCGTAAGCGTATGACCCTGCCGGAATGTCGGGCGTGATGGTGAATGACCCTTTCGCGTTCTTACCGAGAGCTGCGGTTTGCAGACAGAATCCCGTATTGCTGCAGAGGAGAGCGGATTGTACCGCGTGTTGAACGTCGGTTTCGTTGGTCCAAGTAATGGTTTCGCCGTGCTCGACTTCCACATTCTTTGGCATGAAACCGCTATCCGTAATTCTCACATTCACTGTTTTCTGATTGGATGCCTGTCCGACGACTTCGAAGTCGACAGCTTTGAATGCGAAGGCACCCGTGACCAGAACCGCAACCATCCCGACGATGGCTGCAGGCTTTCTAGAGACGGTAACGACTTCTTTTACCGGTGGTACATCCTGTGTTTGCTGCGTACGAGCTCGGACCGGAACGACTTCTCCGTCGGTCGACTGCCAATGCGGGTGGAGCTCATTCATGGATGGTGGGCATGACGATCATCTGTCGGCGTGCAGCGATGAGCGTTCCGGCAATGGCTGACGTCACCGCGATGAGACCCACGAAGGAGGGGATTCCAGTTTCCCCTGGCACCTCTTCGACAACGTCGCTGATATCTGCATTGAGCGGATTACCGGGAATGTCGATGCTTCCGCGTTCGAGAGGCATGGTTGCCGATGCGGGATTGCCGACCGTCACGGCGACTTCCCTGCTGAATGCGCTTTCCTCTTTCTGGGCGCTGATTCCGCGGACGGCGAAATAGTACTGGACTCCGGTCGGAAGCGATCGGATGGTAATGGTGTTGTCCTCCTTTCCGATGGTCTTACGCTGGATGTACTTGCCGGATGTTGTTCCGTAGTAGATGTTGTAGCTTGCGAGAGCGGAAGACCGAAGGTGATCCCACCCGAGGAATACAGCACTTCCCTCGGTTGTTACACGGAGATTCTGGATCTGGAGTAGAGCGAACGCCGTTCGCTGCGGCGCACTGGCATCGGCCAGAAGGGGATTCCTGTCTTCACCGGAGACGCAGACGTTTTGGTTGCAGATGCCGCTTGCGCATTCCTCCGCAACAGAGCAGGAACTGCCGACCGCAGCCGAACCGGCTTCAACGCAGATGCCGGCAATGCACAAACCAGTTTCGCATTCCTGGTTCTGTATGCACGACTCGCCTGCAGGCTTTTTCTGCGGAGTAGTAGCGATACTCTGAATGGCTTCAAGAGGATTGAACCCTTCGTCCGTTTCGATCGATTCTTCACCTTCCGAAAGCACATCGATATCCTCCTCCGGATCAACGACCTCCTCGGTATCCTCGTCCGCTTCCGTGGCGTCCGTTCCGGTTTCAGCCGGTGTCCCTCGGAAGGTGACCAGCAGAGTTCCCGGCTCCTTTCCGAGGACGTAGGTAAGTTCGTTTCCTTCCTTTGACTCCACGACGGTGTGACCGTCGGCCTGCGCGTCATGGAAGCCAATCGGTGTTCCCGACGAGCTGGTTTTCAGGATTTTGAACTGCAGTCTTGCCACCGTCACGTAGCGTTCATCGGGACCTTCGGACTCCGTGGATGCGTCGATTTTCGCATAGCCTTCTTCCGCAAAAAAATCCTTCTCACCCGGAACCGTTACGGGAAATGCACTATCAATTGTCAGAAGCTCGCCTTTGAGCAGCTTTGGGTCATAGGTCAGCCAGGCACGCACACGCGAAATGGGCTTCTTCCCGGGATTACTGACGACCAGGTCCATGTCGAGGATATCTCCTTCTCGCAGCGTTGTGGTTTGCAGTGTTTGGGGATCTTTGATCTGGAAGGTAGTACATCCCACTGCTGTCGGCCCGTCCTCTTCTGTTTCGGCAATCAATTCACCGCTGGGTATGGGGCCGAATAGCCAGTCGGTATTTCCCCCGTTTCCTGCTGTTTGCATACAGTGAGGGCGGAGAAAAATCTCCGTGTCTGCTGTGGCTCCGAATGCAGTCTGCGCGGGGTATACACCGGCGATGCCGAGCGTGACTGCAAGGAGTACGGCAAGCCCCTGATAGTTGTTTTTTGTTTTCATAATAATTGTTATTCCAGAGAAATCGTTGAGAGAATTCTCAGTGCGTCGTCCACGGTAATCTCACCGTCACGGTTCGGGTCAGCCGCAAGCTCTACTGCTCCAGCCGTGCGATATCCACGGACAATTTCCAGTGCGACGATAGCATCGCTTACATTCACAATTCCGTTGCCGTCCATATCGCCAGGCTTTTCCATGCCACCCGCCTCGATCAGCGTTACCGGTTGGACGTTGCCTGCGGTGTGCATACCAACGGAGAAACTCATCGCCATACTCAGCACACTGAGCGTGAGCAGTTTGATATTCTTCCGGAGGGAGTGCGGGTAGTGGATATGCATCGAATTAGTATACAGAATTCTCTGAATTTCCTCAATTGCCACTACATTGCTATTGATACATAAGTGTTTTCTAATATCTCTCAAAAAGTATATAAAAAAATATTATTAACAATATGCAACATATACCTGAACCTCGCGTAATGGTACAAATGGCTCATGAGTTCCCAGTGGCATCTGCTGACCGGCGAAAACGAATATGAGATATCACGTGAGCGTGCCCGGTGGGTGTCGAATTTTGCAGAGAAGTTCGGTTCGGAGAATATTGTGTACCTCGAATCGGAGGACCTTCCAAAGTCTGCCCTGCTCGATGAGCTGACGTCTGCCCCGTTCATTGCTGAGAAGCGCCTCCTCGTTCTCGACGCTCTTCCGGATGTCGAAAAGGAGGATGTTCCATCGATTGTAGAAGCCACTCATCCCGCTCTCCTTGTTCTGTGTGTCGACCCAAAACCAGACAGAAGGCTAGGATCCACCAAGGCATTCCTCGAGCATATGGAGGTGAGGATGTTCCCCCAGAAGAATCCACAACAGCTGTCCGCATGGGTCCAAAATGAAGCAACTCAGCGAGGGATTGCTCTGGCAGGCGAGGCATTGTCCGAACTCCTGGCACGCACGGGACCGGATCAACGGCTTCTCTCCATGGAGATGACGAAGCTGGCGACGCGTTACGGCAGAGGAGCAGTCCTCTCACGTGCGGATGTCGTAGAGCTGGTTCCTCCCTCCTCTGAACAGGAGGTCTGGCAGCTGATGGATTATTTTGCCGCGGGAAGGGATCTTGCGGCACTGGGATTGGTCAGGGACATTCTGAATCGTGGTGAGAACCCCCACGGTCTCTGGGCCCGTGTGCTCTGGATGGTCTCACAGCTTGTTCTGGTCAGGGCTGCAACCGATGCGGGATCCCAGAATGCGGCTGCTGTTTCGAAGAGTGCTGGAGTACCTTTTCCTACTGCGAGAACACTCTTTCCTCTCGCCAGGCAGGACCGTTCTTCGGGCATACGGTATGTTGCAGAATGGTTCTCGTCGTCCGATACTGCGCTGAAGAGCGGCGGCTTCAAAGCCACCGGTGAAGCACCTGAAGAACTCAATGCACTTCTGGAGTGCGGCATTCTCAAGCTCTGTGCACTTGCCGCGAAGTACGGCTAAATGTTCTCGATTTGCTTCAGCAGGTCATCGGTCGCCTCACTCTCCTTTTTTTCGGCTGCGTATTCCTTCCCTTTGCGCTCCATACGCCGCTGTTTGCGCTCTTCCTCTGTTTTAGCGACAACTTCACGTTGCTGCGCTGCAGAAAGGGTACCTGCGTATTTCTTGTCAATTTCCTGCAACTGCCGCTTCTCATTTTCGAGGATTTCTCGCAGATTCTGAATCTGCTCAGGCGTCATGATGGGCAGGATGTTGATCCAGTACTGACGCTCCTCATCGTTCATGCTCTCCGAATTGAGAATCAAATCAATGAGGTCCGGAAACTTGGCTCGGATCTCATCCGGTATGACGACGCTGCCCGATGGAGATGTCTGCTGCGGCATTGGAAAACTGCGGTACCATGATCCTACCTGTCCCGGGATTTCCCGACAAGGAGGCCTCAGGCCACTTTCAGAACCTCGTAGCGGATTTTGCCGGCAGGCGTTTGGACATCGACGGTATCCCCCTTTCGCTTGCCGAGCAGGGACTTGCCGACAGGCGATTCATTGCTGATCTTGTGGTCAGAGGGATCTGCTTCCGTGGAACCGACGATTGTGTAAATCACAGGTTCATCATCGCTACTTGCGTTCTGCACGGTGACCGTGGTTCCGATTTGGACATCCTTCGCTTTCGTTTCAGCTTTCTTCTCCGCGATGATCTTCGCATTCTTGATCATCTGCTCGAGCTCGAGGATTCTTCCCTCGATGAACGCCTGCTCATTCTTCGCTTCCTGATACTCGGAGTTTTCGGAGAGATCACCGTAGGAAATAGCTTCCTTGAGGCGTTCGGCAAGTTCCTTGCGCCGGACATTCTTCAGAGTGTCGAGTTCCTCCTTGAGCTTACGGAGACCTTCTTTCGTGACCAGTGTCTGATCACCCCTCAGTGAATCCTGCTGCGTGGAATCGTCAGTGAGCATAGTTGAGAAGAAAGAGATTACGGAAGGACAGTGTACGTGAAGAAAATACGTGTGCAATGGCAAAGGAGCCCTTTTCAGGACCGGTGCGTCAAGAGGTCCGGCCACCGGAGCATCGGCAACTCCGCAGCGTTCTCCTGACAGAGAGCCTCTATGAGCCTCTTAGCCAATTGAACGTTTGTGACGAGAGGTATGCCATGGTCCGTTGCCAGTCTGCGGATGAAATACCCATCGGTTTGCTCTACCGATCCGGAGTGGGTAGGGATGTTGATGACGAGATCGATGCGCTTCTTCTCCAGGTATTCGCGGATATTGGGATCTCGCGGTTCCGAGACCTTGTGCAGGAGAGCCGAGGGGATCCCTCTGGATTCCAGGAATTCATGAGTCCGCTTTGTCGAGAAAAATGCGAATCCCTTTGCGTGTAGAGCTTGAATACCTGGGAAAATGTCGAGCTTGTCTTCGATGCGCCCCACCGTCAAAAGAATATTCTTCTTCGGGAGAGTGAACCCGACGGCCAGGAGCGCCCTGAGGAGTGCTTGCTCCGCATTGTATCCGAAGCATGCCACTTCACCGGTACTTGCCATTTCCACACCCAGTCGGGGGTCGGCGCCTTTCAGTCTGCTGAAGCTGAACTGAGCGGCTTTCACGCCGACATGATCGAGATCGAGCGTCTGGTATCGCACATCGAGCGGTGCCGTGCCCGTGATCGCCTGCGTAGCCAGCGTGATGAAATTTTCGCCCGTCACCTTGCTTGCGAACGGGAAGCTGCGGCTGGCTCGGAGATTGCATTCGATGACTTTGAGGCGGTTGTTCCTGGCAAGAAATTGGATGTTAAACGGACCGGAAATCTGCAGAGCCGAGGCGATACTCTTTCCCGTTGCCTTGATCAGACGCATGGTTTCCAGATTCACGCGTTGCGGCGGAAGAACGATCGTTGCGTCTCCGGAGTGAACACCTGCATTCTCGACGTGTTCGGAGATGGCGTAGAGAAGGAGCTTTCCATTCTGTGCGACGCCGTCGAACTCGATTTCCTTCGCTCCCTGCTCAAACTTGGAGACAACGATCGGTGCCTCTTTATTGATGAATGCTGACTGGCGGATGTAGTCGGAAAGGTCATCCTCCGAATGCACGACGGCCATGGATGCACCCGAGAGAACGTAGCTGGGACGGACGATGACCGGATATTCCACTTCCTCCGCAAACTTCAGGGCATCCGGAAGCTTGTCGAATTCCTGCCACTGCGGCTGGTCGATTCCGAGCGTGTCGAGCAGCGAACTGAACTTGTGACGGTCTTCCGCTCTGTCGATGTTCTCCGGAGCGGTGCCGAGGATGCGGATTCCGGCGCGTGCGAGTTTCTGTGCAAGAGAATTTGGAATCTGTCCTCCCATGCTGACGACTACGCCTCGCGAGGAGGTCAGATCGACGATATCTCGTACCCGTTCCTCCGTGAGCTCATCGAAGAACAGCGCATCGCACTCGTCGTAATCTGTGCTCACTGTTTCGGGATTGCTATTGATCATGGCAACTTTCATACCCTGAAGCTGCAATTCTTTTGTCGCCTGAACGCAGCACCAGTCGAATTCCACCGATGAACCGATCGAATACGGGCCGCCGCCGAGCATGACCACAGGACCGTCTGCTTTCGCAAAGGTGATGTCATGCTCCGTTGCGTTGTAGGTAAGGTAGAGGTAATTCGTGTGCGCAGGGAATTCTCCGGCGAGCGTGTCGACCTGCTTGATAGAGGGAACAATTCCCGATTGCTGGCGCATCGTACGCACCTCTTCCGGCTCTTTCCTGAGCATCAATGCGATAGCGACATCCGAGAAACCTCTGCGCTTCGCTTCTCTCAGGAGCGCTGTATCCGGGTTGCCCTTTGATGCCTTGAGAGCTGCAGCCGTCTGTGCGCAGGCGCGGATGCGCTCCAGAAACCAGCGATCGATCCCCGTTGCGATATTCACTTGCTCTGCAGTCCATGTTCCCCGCAGTGCTTCCGCAACGGCAAACAGTCTCCGTGGCGTCGGACG
>VGKZ01000052.1 GCA_016866815.1 Candidatus Peregrinibacteria bacterium
GACCGGGGAGCATGCGATTGGCGACGGGATCTGCTGATATGTCGCGGCTCGAGCCACTACTGGAAGATATCCTTCCTAACGGAAAGAGCACAATCCTGCCACTCATCGGCAACATCCACTGGAGCATAGAGCGTTCCGGACCCGTGACACACGCCACTCTCTCGGAGAAACCGGAACAGAATTAAACGCCACTGCACTGGATTCCCCCCTCCGAACCCGCTACCCTCACCACCCGTTCCCCCACACTCTCAGTGACATTCACCAAAGCAGCCAAATTCTCGTTCTCCGTCTCGATCGCTCTGATGATCGCGAGTGCCACATTACTCGTCGTCCCGGGACCGAAATTGAGCATCGAATTCACTGGCGGATCTCTCATGGAGGTCAGACTTCCGGAAGGGAAAACCAAAGAGGATTTGCAGGGGGCGCTTGCAACGCTCGTTCTGCCGGGCGACAAGGAGCTGGGGAATGTCACACTGTCGGTCACCCAGAAGGATCACATCTTCGTGCGCATGCGCGATCTCAGCAACGAGGAACACCTCACGCTCGGAGAACACCTGAGGAACACGATCGGCCGCGTTGAGGAATTCCAATTCACGACGATCGGACCGACCGTTGGGGAAACTCTCAAATACCGCGCTATGTGGGCACTCCTCATTGCATGGATCGCCATCATTCTCTACATCGCGCTCGCCTTCAGAAAAGTCCCCAAAGGACTGAGCCCGTGGACATTCGGCCTTGCGGCAGTGCTCGCGCTGGTCCATGACATCCTCCTCATCATGGGTCTCTTCGTGATCCTTGCGCAGATGACGAACTTCGAAATGGATATGCTCTTCGTTTCCGCTCTGCTCTCGATCATGGGCTATTCCGTGAACGACACGATCGTGATTTTCGACCGCATCCGCGGAAACCTGCAGGAGCACGGACGTCGGGAGAACCTGGAGACGATCGTCGAACGCAGCATCCGCGAGACGCTCAGCCGAACGTTGAACACCGGTATCGGCGCGCTCATCATGCTCTTCGCCCTCTTCTTCTTCGGCGCCGAAAGCATCCGGTGGTTCATCCTCACGCTCATCGTCGGAACGGTCGTCGGTACGTACTCTTCCTTCTTCGTCGCCACACCGCTCCTCATGCTGTGGCAGAAAAAGGACCGCTGAAGACGCTAAGCGTCCCAGAGAGAATCGCGTGACGGATCGGTGAGGAGACGTGTGAATTGCCATGCGTCCTCTGCGGTTACCGCATCGGGCGACCAGTCGAGCGCCTTGGAGGGCATGAGGCCGAGGTACGGCGCGGCATGGGCGAGGATCTCTTTGTAGGGTAAAGCCTCCGGGACCAGCACTCCCTCTTCGGGGTGCCGGATCATGAAGACCACGGCAGCAAGGACCGAGGCCGCCACCTGCAGCGTCGTGGCGTTCTGGTGAGGCACCAGTCGCCGTGCCTCTTCGATATCGAGGATGGTTCCGGTCCACCAGGCACCGAACGGCCCGAGGAGGAGCACCCCTAGTTCGTCGCGGCCGGACACGATGTCATCTCCCATAATGCGCCAGGACTCCGGTTCTTTGTACCCGTTTTCTCTGAGGTGCCGGAGAGAGCGGCGAGCGGCGGGGCACGGGCAGTAGGCATAGTGCACCGTGGGCCTGTACACGGGAATGCCCGTGGCATCGCGCACAGTCAGGTAGTCGGAAATAGTGAAGGCTTCGCCGTGCCGGACCACCATGCCGGTGATCTCGCCGCTGGGCACGCGCGTGCGAACGAAGGTGTCTATGCCGCAGGACTTGAGGCATATCTGGTTCTTCGGCCCAGTTGCGTGCTCGCAAGCACCAGGAGGCATGCCCCTCTCATGGGTACCCCAGCCCATCTCAGCCGGCGCGATCCCCTCCTCATAGAGTCCTTGGACACTCCAGGTATTCAAAAAGACGGCAGGATCATCGGGGAGCGTTGTCTCTTGTGTGTCGATTTCACTGATGTGAATGGTCTGAACCTGCAGCAGTTTTGCCAACTCCGGAAAGTTCTCGCGGTCGAGGGCATCCCGCAGCGGGCGGCCATGGTCATCGGGATCCAGAGCGATGTGGGAAACGGCGATGTCCCGGAGCGCCGTCTTCATGAAGTGGGAAACGAGTCCGGGGTTCGCGCCGTGCTCCAGTACGGCCGTGGGACCCTTGTGTTTCCAGCTTGCCGCAAGAGCGCGAATGGCCATGTGCCGGGGATAGAGCGTGCGCTCGGTGGGGTGCTTTTCCGTCTTTCCTTCGTACGGGTTCCAGAGCTCCACGCTTGTATTTATGTACAGCACGCCGTGCTCGTGGCACCACTGAAGCATGTCGGTGCAGGCGATGTTCCATGCGAGATCGATGATGATATCTCCGCGGGAAACGAGCCCGGAAAGCTGCGAAGCGTACGTCTCACGTTCGAGCCGTTCACGGAGAAACACGCACCCCTGTGCAATGTAGGGAGCGACTGCGTCCGTGCAGTCGGCCATATCCATCACAGTGATCCGCGACGGACGGACATCAAGATGCCGCAGTACGAGCGGCAGCGTGCAGCGCGCTACTCCCCCGAACCCAAGGAAGAGAATACGTCCCGGAAATGGCAACGAGTGCATGATGCGTACAAAAGTTTTAGGAAAACGAGGACGCACTGTAGTCAAAGTTTTTGCCTGACGCAAGCCGAAATTTTTTAGGGGGGACTTTGGATCCGGAAAAAATCACTTGGATGACACGGTGCGAAAATTCGCATTGACTCCAAAACATCACAAAGTTCGCACAAAAGAAAAACCGCGTTTTTTTGCGATCTACGGAAAGCGCTGGCAGGATGGTCGGGACTATGACCAAATCATCCTCCATCAAGCGGCTTAAAGCCGGACGCATCGAATGCATCGTCACCTTCGCAAAAGAGGACGTGGAATCCGCCGAGCGTAAAGCGCTGGAAACACTCTCGCAGAACATCCAGGTTGCAGGCTTCCGCAAGGGCAAAGTCCCGGCGAACATGGTCCGGGAGAAGATCAACCCCGAACATCTGCTCGAGGAAACGATCCACGAACTCCTGCCAAACGCCTTCGCATCGCTGACGAAGGAACACGATATCAAGCCGATCGTCCGACCCCGCGTCTCTGCGGAAAGCCGTGATCCACTCACGGTGAAAATCACCTTCGTCGAAAAGCCGGAAGTGACAGTGAAGGCGAAGAAAATCAAGGTGGAGAAACGCGAGAAAACCGTCGATGAGAAAGATGTGGAGAAGATGATCGACTACATCCTCGAGAAGCATAAGGAAACGCAGGCCGTCGACCGTCCCGCGCAGGAAGGCGACCGCATCACGATGGATTTCCACGGTGAGATGGATGGCAAGGAGGTCGAAGGGACGCGCACCAAGGGGCATCAAGTGGAAATCGGGAGCAAGACGCTGATTCCCGGATTCGAGGAGAACCTGAAGGAACTGAAGAAGGGTGACAGCAAGAGCTTTACCGTGACCTTTCCCGAGAAGTACCATGCGGAGCAATTGCAGGGTAAACCCGTGACGTTCCATGTTGCCGTGACGGAGGTGGAATCCGTGAAGCGCCCGGAACTCACCGATGCATTCGTACAGAAGGAGTTACGTGCGGAAAATGCGGCAGCGTTGCGCGCACAGATCCGCGAGACCATGAAGGCGGAGGAGGAACAGATCGAGCGCGGTCGCCGCGAACGGGCACTCTTCGACGCCATCGCCGATGCAACGAACGTGGACATCGCCCCGGAACTCCTCGATGAAGAAGTGAAGAGTATGGTTGAAGAATTCGCCAAGCAGCTGGAACGACAGGGGTTGTCGCTGGACCAATACCTCACGCACGCAAAACTCACTCCGGAGACATTCATCGAAGACATGAAGCGTCAGTCTGAAAAGCGCATGAAGACCCGCCTCGGCGTCGAGAGTCTGGTTCTCTCGGAGAAGATCGAAGTCACTCCGGAGCAGACGGAGGCTGCGATCCGCGGCATCGCCGACAGGGCACCGGAAGCCGACAGATTGCAGATTTTCTCTGCATACGCCGAAGGATCGAATGCACGGGAACAGCTCATTTGGCAGCAAAAAGTGGAAGAGTTGATTGCAAGGCTCCTCAAGGAGTAGGCTAATTGCAATGCGTAGGGTTTCAGTGTCTGGTGGTACTTCGATGTTTGGACACGACGAATCCACAGAACAAATACGAACGGCATTTGAAGAGGCATTCCCGGAACTCCCGGCGGACCAGGCACGTGCTCTGGTGAACCATGTTTCCACGGAACCGGGTGAGGATATGAGCACGGCAGAATTCCTGCGGTGCATGACAGAGGAGCGCTTATACCCTGTATTTCAGGGATTCCGTGATGTCGAAACGAAACAGCTCTGGGGCGGAGAGATGCTTGCACGCATCCTCTCGGAAGACGGAACTCTGACATGTGCCGAACGCTTCAAGAAAGCTGCGAGTCAGACGCACATGTGGCCGGAGATTTCCCGGCGCACCATGGAGTCGGGGATGCATGTGGCATCCTGTATGCCCGAGAACGTCGCCGTCTCGTTCAACGTCGGAGGCGAGCTTCTCGATCAGGCGCATTTCGCCGATGAACTCCAGGCAATGCGCAAAATCCATGGAGCAACAGACCGCAGGATCTGCCTGGAAGCTGTAGAAGATATGACTACATTGCTTAAAAACGGCCGCTCCGCGACACTCCGGAGATGCTCCGCGAACAACGTGCAATTTCTGGCGGATGATGTCGGTCAGAAGCGGCACGACAGAGGCATGGCGCAGACACCGGAAGGAGCAGACTCCGCTCAGAATGCGGACAAGCTGCTCGAACAGCTCACCATGATCGTCGGTGTGTACGGTATCAAGCTCTGCGGCGCGGTCACCGACACCGCCAGTAAGGTCGGTGGCCGTATCCGCCGTTGCATCGAGCAGGGCAAGCGTCTCGGCGTATCACGTTTCATCGCGGAAGGAAGTGAACGCTATCCCATCAATAACCAGATCTTCCTGGGGCTGCAGCGTCTGCAGGGCGAATACGGCGAACGGATAGAACTCTCGGTTCAGGGACCGGTGTTCCGCGTATAACTTAACGCCACCACACGCCCACCCGCCTCTCGGGATTGGTATTGTTAAACATGCGGCAGGCGCTGCGATGGACCATGACGGCGCCGGCACGGCTGATGTTCCCGACGATCGATTCCCGGGGCCATTCCTTGGGATTGCAGCACCGGGCGAACTTCACCGGCATAGCAAGATTACCCTCGATACCCACAATCTCTTTTTGCGAGGAGATATCCCCCGGCAGACGCAGGTGCAGCTGCACATTCGACGCGGAAAGACCATGCGCTTTCAGCGCGGCAAGGCGAGGCAATAGCGACCCCGCACGCTCCGAACCCTGACCGATCTTCATGAGGATGTCTTCCCGTTGTTCCATGGTGAGCGATTCCCCATCGCATACCCGTAGCACGGACAAATCGGTGGTCAGAGGAGCTATCCCCTTCTTCCGCAGTTCTTCGTTCACCAGTTCCCTTCCACGGGCGACATAGCGCGGACGCTCCTGCGCATACAGGTACGTCTTCAGTTTGCTGCGTGAGGAACCCATTTTGAGAAGCTGCATCCAATGCGGAGACGGCTTGGGAACTGCATGCTTCTGGATTTCCACGACATCTCCGTTCTGCAATTCGTAATCGAGCGGAACGATGGAGCCGTTGACGAGCGCCCCGCGGAAAGAAAGTCCGAGGTCGGTGTGGACCTGGAAAGCAAAGTCGAGCGGAGTGGCACTCTCCGGCAGCTCGACGATATCGCCGCGCGGCGTGAGGACGAAAATATGATCCGCAAAGGACTGTTCGGTCATGCCTTCCCCAACGGACTCCTGACCTACGAGCATGGCCTGCAACTGTACCGACTCCAGCGCACGCCGGGTCGCGCCGTGTTCCTTGTAACTCCAGTGGGCGGCGATACCGAACTGTGCTCCGCGGTGCATTGCGGTGGTACGCACCTGCACCTCCACGAACATCCCCGCGGGAACGCCCTTCACTGCAGCGAGCGTAGTGTGCAGACTCTGGTATCCGTTCGGTTTCGGGAAGGCGATGTAGTCCTTGAAGCGGTTGTCCATGGGTCGACCCACCTGGTGCAGGACACCGAGAACGCGGTAGCAGTCCTCGTTGCTATCGACGATGACCCGAAGAGCGAAGAGATCATGGATGTCCCGGACGCTCGTCAGGGATTTCTTCCTCATTTTCTGGAACACGCTGTACATCTGCTTCTCGCGGGCTTCCACACGAGCGGTGATCCCCTGCTCCGCCAGAAACCTCTGCAGCATGGATGCGACGTCTTCCAGAAAATCGGGATGTTCACCGTGCACGAGCGCCAATTGCTCACTGATACGCTCAGCATCGCTGGGGTACACCACGGGAAATGCTCTGCTCTCCAGCTCATGCTTCAGGGAGTAAATACCCAGGCGTGCGGCGACAGATGCAAAGAGTTGGAGGACATCCTGGCACAGACGTCTGGAACGTTCCGCATTCATGCGACCGACGAACCGGAGGCAATGGCAACGATCGCTGAGACAGACGAGCACAACGCGGATATCATCGGAAACGCTCAGGAGCATGAGTCGCAAATCATCGATGGAACGCCTGCGTCCTTCGAGTGTGACGTGCGACAGCAGGTGGATACCGCTGACGAGAGCGCGCACCTTGGAACCGAAACGCTGCTCGAGCTCCAAGAGCGACATGCTCTTGTGTTCCAGAATATGATGGAGCAGACAGGCAATCACCGTGTCTTCATCCGGCTCGAACGGCACGAGAACATCGAGCACTCCGAACGCATGGTCGAGAAGGGTTTCGCCCGTCCAGTACACCGTCTCTCCATAGGCAGCCTGCGCTACCGCGAGCGCATCGCTCACGCGTCCGGCATCGAAACCGGAAGTGAGTTTTGAGAGCTTCTCCGGAAGGTACGCCGTCGTATCGCGGACCTGCAACGCCATGGGACAGCAGTATAAGGGAGTAGAAGGTGCAGAGGTAGCAAAAGATGCAGATGTTTTCCGGCATGCTGCAGGTGTTCCCTGCGGAATGACACGTCCATACCGGCTTTTACCGTTCCAGCATCAGTGTCACCCTCCTGCGTCCGCCTTTGGCGGACTTCGGAAGGGCAGGCCAGCTATCTATCGGTCAAGTACGAGAGTAACAGGTCCGTCGTTCATCAACTCCACCTGCATCGCTGCACCGAAACGCCCCGAAGCGACCTTCGCGATGCCGAGTTCGCGGAGTTTCCCGATGAAGTACTCGTAGAGCACACGCGCTTCATCGGGAGGCGCTGCACTCGTGTAGTCCGGACGGTTCCCCTTCTCCGTGCGGCCCGCGAGCGTGAACTGTGACACGACGAGAATGTCGCCACCTATATCGAGAACCGTACGATCGTTTATTTTTCCACCCTCGCCATCGAACAAGCGGAGCTTCACCACCTTCTCTGCCAACAGTGCTGCCTGAGCAGACGTGTCGCCACCCATCACACCGAGAAAGAGCACATACCCCGCCCCGACGGACCCCAACGCTTCACCGTCAACAGTAACCGACGCACGCGTGACTTTCTGAAGTACAACTCGCATGAAAAGAGCATACACCCAAGGGATCGTGAGCGGTGACCGCATCTACCACAACATTTTGTGATCAAAAATCCAGCATGT
>VGKZ01000053.1 GCA_016866815.1 Candidatus Peregrinibacteria bacterium
ATCAAGGAATACTGCCGCATGAAATACGGTCGAAAGAAGGTCTTCGTCGACCAGGAGATAGAAGATAGGATCGGGATTGGGGGGAAATGAGGGAAGACATCTACTTCGCCTGCTTCAACCGCTCCAATTCCACCTCGCCTTTTTCCACTTTAATTTCCTCCTCGACATCCTTCAGTTCCCGCGAGAGGAAGATGGTGACTACCGTGCGGAGAACGATGATGGCGCCGAGTTTTCCGAGATCATCCCACGTCGGATAAACGATGGATTCAATGATGTCTTTGCCGACGAGGAATTCGAGGCCGAGTGCGAGGTGCTTTCCGAGTTCGATGCGTACGCGCGACACCCGTAGACCACCGAAGATACAACCGTGAACGAAATGAATGAACGCAATCACCGTGCCGTACAACATGATGGCGACACCGATGTATCCGATGAATGTGGAGCTGACGATGCTGATCTGACTGAGCAGCTCAACCAAAGGATGCAGATGTGCCTCGGTGTGGCTAACAGGCAGAGCCGTGAGAATGTCGGAGATGATCGGAGGTTCCATGGATATTGGTGTTCGAAGGATATAATAGCATTTTTCCTGTATTTCGGCAATGCAGAGCTCTGCCGTTCGTCTGTTCTCACCTGTTTTCTTGCCAAGAACACCGCGCGTCCCTAGCCTGTTCCCGTAGATTTTCCCCCGTCTCACGTGCCTTCATTCAAACAAGCCCGCGATATGTTCCGTATTCAGCGTGAAGCAAAACGCGTGAAGAAAGAGCTGCGCAATATACATGTAGAGGCTGAAGCGCAGGGTGTCCGTGTCGTCGTCAGCGCAGAGCAGGAGATCGTTGATATTGCGATCGATGAGAACGTGGACCGAACGAAAATTCCCGCTCTTCTGAAGGACGCATTGAATCGAGCAATGAAGAAGGCTCAGGTGGTTGCTGCGGAGAAAATGCAGGGCGTGATGGGGGAGATGGGACTCGGAGGAAATGCGTGATTCGTTGCTCGTGATTCGATTGCGAATCACGGTTATGGTACTTCTTATGAAAAAACTTCTGATGATCGGCCTGATTCTCATCGCAGCGATATGCGGCTGGTATTGGTATGCCCTCACCGCGCCGGATTCTTCCTCACGGGAGAGCACGATTGTCATCATCGAGTCGGGATGGTCTTCGTCGAGAATTGCGGTTGAGCTCGGCACAAACGATTTGATTCGCTCATCATTGGCTTTCCGCATCTATCTGCGACTGAACGGCTTAGACTCTTCATTGCAGGCGGGAAAATTCGTGCTGTCGAAAGCTCAGTCTGTAGCGGAAATCGTGAGCATTCTCCGCGAGGGGAAGGCCCAGGAGTTGGCCCTGACCATACCGGAGGGGTTTACGGTGAAGGACATCGATCGCCTTCTCGCCAGTAAAGGGCTCATTGCAACGGGTGCTCTTCTGGACTGTGTGCTGACATGCGACTTTGCCACGTTCGATTTTTTGCCGAAAGAAAAAGGACTCACGGAGCGCGGAGGCCGGCTGGAGGGTTATCTGTTTCCCGATACGTACTTTGTGAGCACGACGGGGTTTGTTCCGAAATTTTTTCTCGAACGGTTGCTCGGTGCTTTTCGGAAGAACGTCATCGAAGGGATGAGTGATGAGTTGAAGTCATCCGGCAGGTCGCTCCATCAGATCGTGACCATGGCCTCCTTGATCGAAGAGGAAACGCGCACGGATGAGGAGCGCGCGATTGTCGCGGGAATTCTCTGGAAGCGCTTCGATGATGGAAGGGGACTCGGCGTGGATGCGACCGTCCGCTACATTCTGGGCAAGCCGACCCAGGACATCACGCATGCCGATCTCAATACAAACTCTCCCTACAATACGCGCAAGTTTAAGGGGCTTCCCCCCGGTCCCATTGCGAATGCGGGACTCAAGAGCATTCGTGCAACTCTGAAGCCCGAGAAGAGCGCATACTGGTATTATCTTCACGATCCCGAAGGCGTCATTCACTATGCGTTGACCAATGAAGAGCACAATATCAACCGGTACAAGTACTTGGGCAGCGGGCGACAGGAATAGCAGGTATTTACCTATTTTGGCTTAATTTGGGGCTATTTGTGTTATTGCAAGTAATCATTAAATATTGTATAATTATATCAAATGAAAAAAACACTCATTGTTGTGGGGGCACTGATCGCTTTCAGTTATGCGGCGTTCGTTCCGCCGGACGGCGTTTCCAAAATGCCTATCAAGCAGGTCAATCTGAACATCGATTCCCCGTTCATGAGCGTGAACGCCTCTCTGTCCGGCGACGAACCTTCCACTCCGGCCCAACCGGAATCCTGACCCCCATGGAACCCCACATTCATTCCGAGCACCAACTGAAGATCGGCGTCATGGGTTCCGCCAGCGGTCCACAGACGCAGGTTGCTGAAGCACGCAGAAAGGCCCGTGAGCTTGGTAAAGAAATTGCACGGAGAGGCCACGTGTTCATCAATGGCGCATGTCCGGGTCTTCCGCATGATGCGCTCCTCGGTAACGTGCAGGAGGATGGGTTCTCCATCGGCATTTCGCCGGCGTTTTCGTTGCATGAGCATGCGTACGAATATAAATCTCCTCACGAGAATAATGTCATTATCTACACCGGCATGGGATTCATGGAGCGGGATATCATCAATATCCGCAGCAGCGACGGAATCGTCATCGTCGGCGGCGGCATCGGTACGCTCAATGAATTGACGATTGCCTACGAGGAAGGACGGCCGATCGGCGTACTGACGAACTCCGGCGGTATCAGCGATTCCATTCCTTTCATCATTGAGAAACTCTGCATGAGACAGATACCGCCGAACATTGTCTTTCACGACGAGCCAGCCGCTCTTCTCGATAAGCTTGAGGATGCAATTAAGCGGTATCCTCTTCCCATCCATGAAGACGGTCGTGTTATCGATAAACCCGAGGCCCGCAGAAAGTTCATCAACGGTGTCTGTGAAGCTGTCGATCTCGGTGAAGCCGGCTCCGCTGGTTGATCAGCCTGCTTTCGATATCCACCGTATGGGTGTCCCTTCGAATGCGAAGGTTTTCCGAATGCTGTTATCCAGATAGCGCAGCTGCGAGACCTGTACTTTCTTCGGATCACGGACGAACACGACGAAGGTTGGCGGGATATCGTCACTCTGTGTGATGTGCTTGCTCTTTCCGATTTCCCCCATTGGCTGACCGTAGACGGTTCGGCGGTACCATTCGTTCAGGTCCTTAGTTGCGATGCGACGCTCGCGGTTTCGAACAGCTGTTTCAATGTGGTCGAAGATCTTGAGGAGTCCTTCGCGGGTCTTGGCAGAGACGGGGATGACCGGAGCGAATTTGCAGAACTGGAAGTACCCTTCGATCTCCTTCAATCGCAGCTCACGGGTGTCTGCGTTCGTCAGGTCGACTTTATTGAGGAGTATGATGAGGGCTTTCCCCGCGTCAACGGCCAGACCTGCTATCCTTTTGTCCTGCCGTGAGAGTGTTTCGGTTGCATCCATCACGAGTACGACCAGATCACATTCCTCGATCTCGCGGATCGTTCTGAATGTTGCGTAGGCTTCGATTTCTCTTTCCGTGTCCTTCCGGCGGCGAATGCCTGCGGTATCCGTGAAGACGTAGTCCCGATCGTGGTACCGGATTTCCGTATCCACAGCATCGCGCGTCGTCCCCGGAACGTCGGAAACGATGATCGCGCCCTTCTGCCGTTCACTGTCGGACATGAATGCGTTGACCAGAGAGCTTTTGCCGACGTTCGGTTTGCCGACGATGGCAATGCGCGGTGCCTTTGTCTCGGACTCCGGAGTCCGGACGAAGTGGAGTTTCCTGAGATGTTCCTCAATGGCGGACTCCAGCTCGGCAATTCCCGAATTATGATCCGCACTGACCGGAATGATGTTCTCCGCCATACCCAGTTCGTAGAAGGTCGGCAGAACTTCCTCGGTGGCTTCCGGGTCGTCGCACTTTGTCAGCACGAGCAGTACCGGAACATGTCCGCGTCCGCGTTTCCGCAGAATGTCGGCGACTGTGAAATCACTCTTCGTGAGCGGGTCCCGGCTATTCACTGTGAAGACGATCACATCGGCATTCTCCACTGCGAGTACAGACTGGCGTTCCACATCATCCTCGAAATCCGTGTCCTCCGAACCGCCGCCGATACCTCCGGTATCGATGACGATGTAATCGAGCTCTACCCCGGTCTTTCTGGCAGCGATCTGGTCTCTCGTGGTGCCAGGAGTGTCGCTGACAATGGCCTTCCTCCGGCCGATGAGGCGGTTGAAGAGGGTCGATTTCCCCGTATTGGGTCTCCCGATAATGGCGACTGTTGCGAGGCGTGCCATGACGCAGGATTTTAGCATCGCAGACCACTTCTTTCCATAAAGAATTGTCATTCCTTGGCGATTTCACTAGGATTTCCGGCATGTACGATCCGTCGTCCGTCGAGGCCAAATGGCAGGCGAAATGGGCAGAGGAAAAAGTCTATGAGGTGAATCTCAAAAGCGCGAAGAAGCCCTTCTTCACACACGTCATGTTTCCCTATCCCAGCGGCGACAAACTGCACGTGGGGCACTGGTACAACTTCGGACCCGCAGACAGCTATGCACGGTACAAGAGAATGCAGGGCTACGATGTATTCTCGCCGATGGGATTCGATGCGTTCGGTTTGCCCGCTGAAAACTATGCGATCAAGACCGGCGTTCCTCCTCAGGAATCGATTCCGGCGAATATCGAAACCATGATTCGTCAGCTCAAGCGCATCGGATGCATGTACGACTGGAACCGTATGGTGAATACATCGCATTCTTCCTACTACCAGTGGACGCAGTGGATTTTTCTCCAGATGTTTTCAAACGGTCTTGCGTACAAAAAGAAGGCAAATGTGAATTTCTGTCCCAAGTGCCAGACGGTTCTTGCAAATGAGCAGGTGTGGGAGGGCAAATGCGAACGGTGCGATTCTGACGTCATTCAGAAGGCTATGGAGCAGTGGTTTCTGAAGACAACCCAGTACGCGGAACGTTTACTTGCCGGACTCGACGGCCTGGACTGGCCGGAAAAGACCAAAATCATGCAGAGAAACTGGATTGGGAAGAAAGAGGGGATTGATGTTACCTACGTTGTCGAGGATGTTTCACGAGGAATTATAGAGATGCCCGTTGGGGCTGAGGTTGGGATGCCCGTTGGGGCTGAGGTTGGGATGCCCGTTGGGGCTGAGGTTGGGATGCCCGTTAAGGTTAGCCCCCGAATTAATTCGGGGGCTAACATAGAGATGCCCGTTAGCTGGGGAATTAATTCCCCGGCTAACCCGATGCGCACAGTACATTTGGTATTCACTCCTAAAGGACGCCGTCAGACCTTTGAAGATCCTCTCAATGCTCGTCGGATTCTTTCCATTCTTGATAGTATCGCTTCTCGTCATTCAATTGTCCTTCATGAGGCTTGTGCGATGCCAGATCATGTTCATGTTCTTGTGAGTTTCGATTCCAAGCTTCATCTTGAAAATGACGTGGTGAAAAGACTCAAGGGTGCAAGTGCCCGGGAGTATCTGAAGGAGATTTCGTCAGACGCGGGTCACCTATGGGGTGAAGGCAATCATTTTGAGGATGTTGCCTCTTCAAAGCAATTTGCCGCTTCGATACAGTACATTCAGAAAAATCCCTCCGAGGATGGATTGCCTGAAAATGACCGCATACTTTCAAAATTGCCTATAACGATCACCTGTTTTACCACCCGTCCAGACACCAATTTCGGTGCAACATTCATTGTGCTTGCGCCCGAGCATCCCTTCGTCACCAAAATTGTGAAAGGCGAAATCGCATCTGACAAGAAATCGGAAGTTTCAGCATACGTACAAGCTTCGCTTACCAAGACGGAGCTCGAGCGCCAGGAAGAAGGAATGACGAAGACAGGAGCCTTCACCGGTCATTATGTTTTGAATACACTCAACGGAAAGAAATTACCTGTCTGGGTTTCCGATTTCGTTCTGGCCGGATTCGGAACGGGGGCGGTCGTGGGCGTGCCTGGGCATGATCTCCGTGACTTTCAGTTTGCGATAAAATTTGGCATCCCCGTTGTTCGCGTCGTTGTCGGTCCCGACGGTGATACGTCGGAAATCACGAAGAGTGAACAGGTACAGGAAGAAGCGGGCATCATGGTGAATTCCGCATTTCTCGATGGCATGGAGATTCACCAGGCGAAGGAAAAAATCAAAGATCATATGGAAGCGAATGGTTGGGGGAAGCGTGTTGTCACCTACCGTCTCCGTGACTGGTCCATCGGCAGGCAGCGCTACTGGGGCGCGCCGATCCCCGTCGTCTACGATCCGGAAGGGAAGCCGCACCCTATTCCGTTAAAACATCTTCCGTGGATTCTGCCGCAGGACGTTGAATTCAAGCCAAAAGGTACCGCTCCGCTCGCGCAGAGCAGAGAATTGTTTGAGCGCACAGAGAAGATTTTCGGAAAAGGCTGGACGCCTGAAGTCGACACGATGGATACCTTCGTGTGCTCCAGTTTCTACTCGTTCATGTACCTCGGTTCGTCGCATGAAGGAGGAGAGTACGAGCAACTTCCTGTCGCAAAAAATATTCCGGTGGATCCGAAGATCGAGAAGAAGTGGATGCCGGTCAGCATGTACATCGGCGGTGCGGAGCATGCGTGCATGCATCTCATCTATGCACGTTTCGTGAGTATGGCTCTGACCGATTTCGGTTGTATCACCCATGCAGAGCAGTATCAGAAGCTTGTACATCAGGGCGTCATTACCAATCAGGGAGCCAAGATGAGCAAGAGCAAAGGCAACGTCGTTTCTCCGGATGCGTTCGTCGATCGACACGGAAGCGATGTGTTTCGCATGTACCTCATGTTCATGGGTCCGTTCACCGAAGGAGGGGACTGGAGCGATACCGGAATTAAAGGAGTGGACCGGTTTGTGCAGAGGATTTGGAAATTGTGTGAGGATACAAAAGCTGCAAAGGACACAAAGGATTCAAAAGAGGTGATTGCTGCTCTGCATCGTGCCATCAAAAAAGTCGGTGAGGATATTGAAAGACTGCATTTCAATACGGCGATTGCCGCACTGATGGAACTGCTGAACCTTCTGGAGAAGCAGACAGCGGTTGCTGCAAGTACCATGCAGGCCTTTGCGAAGATCATCGCTCCTATGGCTCCGCACCTGGCAGAAGAGATCTGGGAAAAGACAGGAGGAAAGGGATTCATCATCGATCAGCAATGGCCGGAGTACGATCCGAAATTGCTTGTTGCAACGACCGTCGTCATTGCGGTTCAGGTGAACGGGAAGCTGAGAGGCACTGTTGCAGTTGCGTCCGATGCGTCGGAACAAGACATCATCACCGCAGCCAAGGCTGAACCCAATGTGCGGAAATTCATTGAAGGTGTAGCGGTTAAAAAAGAAATCTACGTACAAGGAAAATTGGTCAGTTTGGTGATCTGAATTGAACATTCCGTGATAGGGAAATATTGACAAAAACAGTCCATGGTTTATTA
>VGKZ01000054.1 GCA_016866815.1 Candidatus Peregrinibacteria bacterium
CGGAAGCCATGATCACCGAATGTACAAAGAAATTTCCCGGTATAGAATTCCGCGTTGGCGATGCGAGAAAGCTGCCGTTCACGGAACCATTTGATTTCATCATCTTCAGCTTCAATGGTATCGATAACATGCCTCACGAAGACCGGCTGATGACGCTTCGCAGCATCCACAGCCTCATCAAGTCCGGAGGGTACTACGCCTTCTCGACACATAATATTTTTGGCGCCAGAAAACTCTTTTCGGTACAACTGAATAGAAACCTTCGTCGGACGTGCATGAGTCTCCGACGGTGGCTGAAGACACGCTCCATCAACCCTTCATGGAAGGTGGTGAGCGGGCAGGATCATTGCGTGATTCATGAAGGAGCGCATGCCCTGAAGCTCAAACAGTATTACATCAAACCCATGGCACAGACGAAGCAGCTCGAGGCAGCCGGCTTCACCGATGTCCACGTCTTTGAGCTTACGGGAAACGAGATTCCCGCACCGTACTATTCGGAGGACAACTGGCTGTACTACCTCTGTCGGAGGAAGTAGGCCTTCTCCAGAATCTTTGCCCGGATGTATTCGCCCATGATCTTCGCACGCTGAGGCCTGGTCTCCTCTCCCCTCACGGTGTTATTCGGGCTTTTGTAGGTAAGACACGATGTTTCCTCGAGAGCTTTGAGGAACAAGCGCATCTCACGAAGTGTATGCCGCTCTTTTTTGATGAAAATACTCTCCACGGCGCGTTCGCAGTCCTGACGGGAACGAATGCGATGCACGCCGGGTGCATACTGGAAGTACTTATGACCGAACATCATCGCCGGTTTGCACTTAAACAACCCCTCGAAGAGTGCTGTTCCCGTCGACGATGCAATCGCTACCGCATGTTCCGTCAGTGTGAAGGAATCGAACATCCGCGGAACAAACGTCACCGAAGGAATCTCATGAAGAGAGCGGTAAAACTCCATGCTTCGCCACATTTCACCCTGGTTGGGGTGCTCCTTCACGTAAATCCTGACACCTTTGGGCAGACACGCAGCAAGAAGCTGGATGGAAAGCTCCTGATCGACGTATGCACCAGCCATGGGACAGGTTGTAGCTTCCGGTTGCATCTGCAGCGGCGCATAGACATACGGTACCGTGAGGTCCGGCACTGTGACCCAGCGGTCATACATCGAGCGTGTCTGATGGTGCGCCCACTTCCGGTGCCAAAAATCCGGCGAGACAACCGACCGCAAAAGATAAAGAGGCTTCCTGAAGAGCACGCGCAATGCGGGACGCATCCACTTCCCGATAAATGTCCTGTTCCAGAGATGCGGATGAACATTTTTCATGTACCAGGGCTTCTGTGGTTTGAATGCAAACATCTGGAACGAAGCTTCAAACTCCCGCGAAAGAGGAATGGATGTGTCCGGATTGGCATATTGTTTTTTCAGTTCCTCAAAGCGTTCGACAGCCTCTATACCCGCCTGTTCCCAGTTCTCCCCAACCGACATCGCATCTACAGCAAAGAAATGCGGAGCGGTAATGGTACGAATACCCTTCAGCTTGCACAAATCCCAAATGACGAGGTCGTAACACTGGTGCGGCACGCCGCGTTGCACATAGAGATCGATCTTCTTCGCATCAAGCATGTGATTCCAGTAGCGAAGATGCAGCAGATACTGACGCTTGCGCTCCTCGTAAGCAACGTCTCCGTATGGAGCATACCGTCCTATCATTTTTAAGAACATCGCTTCACAAGGACGCATCTTCTCAATGAGCTCTTCATCAATCGGCGTTATGTCGCTCCATTGCACTCCAGGATACTGACCGGCACGCAGAGTCCTGGCGGACATCGTGATATGTTCCACATTTTTAGCGAGGTCTGGAAACTGTTTCGGAGCATCGCCGATAGAAATGCATGTGCCAATAGAAAGACCACGGGTGATGTTCTCGGTGAACACCTTGCCCATGTCATCGTCGAATGCTTTGAGGATGATATTCATCTGCTTGAGAGAAGGCCACTGTTCCAAGTATACGTAACATTGGGCTGTGAATTCACAAACTTGAGAAACTTTTCGAGGTCTGTCCACATGCCGTATTTGGTGACTTCCCAGCTATGACCCCAGAGATGAAAAAAGGGTTGATTCGTCTTTTGTGCGTACAGGAAGAGCGACTTGGCAAGATTCAGCCAACTCAGAGCCGCAGTCGGGGGCAACTTGAATGAAAGCATCTGCGGGAAGAAGATACGAAGCCGCGGGAACAGATCAAACGCATGCCACCACCGTGTGAATTTTCGCCTGAGTGGGAACGGGTATATCTGCAATGTTGTCGGCATGCCGAAAGGATCACTGCTTGCAAACTGCAGTTGTTCCACCGTGCGCGCTCCGCGGTATACCGCCTCCTTCGCCAGAGCGCGGATCGCAGAATTCTCATCTCCATAGGGATAACAGAACATGTCACAGGATTTCCCCGTGATTCCCTCAATCCACTTCTTCGATTCGACAATCTCCCTGCGTGCATCCGCCGATGACATACGTGTCAGCCGGGGATGTGTCATGCTATGCGCACCGACTTCGTGCCGCTGTGACAGCAACCGGATCTCGTCATTCGAAAGAGCAGGATGATCATGTGTCGACGGAGGGGAAACGTAAAACGTTCCCGTCGCACCGTACTCATCCAAAAGGGCTGCAAGCTGCATGTCCTCCTTCCTGCCGTCGTCCCAGGACGTCGTGAAGATCATGCATATATCGTATCGCTCTTAGGGGTAAATCAACAAAGGGAACCACTCGTTTTTACCGAGCAATCTCCTCAGCCGATAGACCAAAAACCTCAGAATGCGATTCCCGCTTGCGGAGTACCGGCGGAACGGCCGCATCTCTCCTCCAAAACTCAGTTTGAACTTCGTGATGCCATAGAGCGGGTCGGATGGGTCTGACGTCCCGCCGCACATGTTGTAGACGCGATACCCGCGCCGGATGGCATCCGCAATGATCTCCCACTGCAGCGCATTGCCGGCATAGAGATCCCTTCCTTCTTCCGTTAAGACACCGCTTCTATAGAGAAGTCCTTTGCCTGCGTACAAAATCAACGCCCCACCGACGACCCGACCATCTTTCTCGGCCAGCCACAATTTGATCATGTTCTTTGGTGCGAGTGCACCCCAAAGGCTTTCGAGTGAACGCAGTGTATTGAGATGTGGCGCATGTAGGTGTTTCTTTTCTGTCAGTTCCTTTTGAATGGTCCGGTATGCTGCGAGATCGGCTTTTGTTCCCTCCCGCACGCGCACACCGTGCTTCGCACTCTTGGCAATCTGATTGCGCGTCTTCTGGTCGACTTTCTCATGCAGCATTTGCTGCACATCGGTGAGCAGTACAACGACAGGCGTCGATTTCGTCGCAACCTGCACAGATGCAGGTGTAGTGACATCTACTCCGAATTCCGGTGAACCGTACATCGTCAATTTTAATGTGCGCCTCTTCTTCGCTTCGGTCACCAATGCTTCGAGAAGCCTCGTCGCAATGCCCGCGCGCTCATTTTCCGGTCCTGCGACAACGGGACCTCCGCCATCCCCGCTCTCGCCGCTCCCAATCGCCATGCTGACCGGGCCAATGTTCCATTCGAATGCCTGCAATGCTCCAATAGGCTTTCCGTCGTGTTGCGCAAGCAACCGGATCGGCCGGACACTGCGGATTGTCGACATCGCTTCGCCCCACTCCCACGTTTGATTGACCGCCGGTGCTGCTACCGACGCCAAGACTTCATCCCATTGCCCTCGTTCGGGCTGCACAGTGACACTGATGGTAGTCATACTGGACAATGCTACAACCAAATGTAGTTCGTATCTTCCAGAATATGATCGTCTCGTGACGAACCGGGAAGGGCAGCTGACCGCAGAATTTCCAGAGATTCCTTCCGGGGCAAGCGGACATCATCGATGCCAGCATCGTGAATATGATTGGCAATGGAATCTTTCGTCTTCCACTGTCCATTCGCATCCTTCTCCCAAATAAGCGGATCACGGAGATGGTCGACGCAAGCAAGGAACTCCTGCTCTGTCATGCCAGTGAATTTCAGCCAAATATCGAGATCCGAAGGCCGGACATGGTCATATTTCGCCACCATGGCAATTCCCTCTTCGCGTGTCATGCGTCCGTGGCGGATATCGATCGTCGTATCGTCCGTCGCTCTGCCGTATCCAAATTTCAAATACTTCAGAAAGTCATGTGTGCCGTTGGCATGGATGTCATCAAGCTTCGCATGCAGCGAATAGGTGCGCTCCCGGGACTGCGCCGTCTCGAAGCCAAATGTCTCGATCATCTCCTTTGTCTGCTTGCGGTCGTTCCATGAGATGTAATTGGAGAGGTAGATTCCACGCACACCCACGGACTCGATCTCTTTGTCGCTTGGATAATAGAAGGGATTCACGTGTTCTGGCTTCACTTCGGTGTTGTTCGGGTGACGCAAAATGTCGTCCGGCTCGAAGCCTCGCATACTGTGTTCCTGGCGGTCTTTTTTGCTGAACTCCAGCATATCCGACTGGTTGTACATCCCCGTGCGGTCTGAGCGTCCGTGCTCGCCCCACAGGATCAACGGAATCTTGTACATCACCGCAGACTTGATCGGAAACGTCATGATCCCAGCGTGATAGTGCCACGTGATGTCGCCGACGGTCTTCAGCATGAACTTGGAAAGGACACGTGCAGCCTCAGGACTCGTCGTGAACCGAAGTAAATCGCAATTGAACTGCTTGAGCATGTTGGTGAGATTGCGGATACCCCTTTTGGTGTTGAATCCGTGGTTGTAGCAAACCAGGAGCGGGTTGTAACCGAGCTCCTTGATGCAATGCACCTGATAGTGACTGTCTTTACCGCCGCTCACCGGAATGATGAGATCGTATGTGCTCCCGTTCGCACGTGCTTTGGCGCTGTATTCTTTGAGAATCTCCTGAAACTGCTTCCACTTCGCATCCCAATCGACCGCAGGTCTGCTCTCATGCAACCGGCATCCGCTGCAGACACCTTGCTCGTCGAACAGGATCGTCGGTTTCGCATTAGCCGGGTAGCAACAGCGTTTGCAATACTCCATAAAAGGCGAATTAGTGCGGTAAAATCCTTGCAATACGGTATCATGGGCTTAGAATGACTCAAACCTTTTCAGTAGGAAAAGCAAACGGCATGCGTACTGTATTTATAACCCCTACAGGGTCCATCGCAAAAAGTATGTGTCTGGAATTTTCCCCCGTTGATGTATGCGAGTATTAGTGACGGGCGGTGCAGGTTTTATCGGCTCACATATCGTGAGACGGTTGGCACCGAACCACAATGTGATTGTCTTCGATAACTACCTCAAAAACAGCTTGAGTATTCTGGGGTACGACAAGCTCAAAAATGTGAAGGTGGTGAAAGGTGATATCCTCGATAAAGAGCTGGTGGCCTCCTCCATGGAAGGTGCGGATGTCGTGATCCACGCTGCAGCATCAATCGGCGTCGATGTGGTATCGAAAGATCAGCTGAACACCATGCAGGTGAACATCATCGGTACCAACAACGTGCTGGAGGCCGCACAGCAACACGGGGTAAAAGGAAGGGTGATCGTGTTTTCAACGTCGGAAATTTTCGGTGAGATGGCGTACAAGGTGAAAGAGACCGACCCGGTGAAGTCCGGCGCACCGTGGGAAGCACGGTGGGGCTATGGCATCAGTAAGATCGCAGGTGAACACTTCGCCCATGCGTACCACACGCGCTTCGGCCTCCCCATCGTCTGCGTACGGCCGTTCAACGTGTACGGACCGGGACAGACGATGAACGGAGCGATGAAACTCTTTGTTGCAAATGCGTTGCAAAATAAGGATATCAAGATCAACGGCGACGGAACGCCCATCCGTTCCTGGTGCTACGTCGATGATTTCGTCGACTGCATCCTGCAATGCATGACAAACCCGAAAGCGATCGGTGAGAGCTTTAATATTGGTAATCCCCTCCAGACAATGACCGTGCTCGGACTTGCGGAGCGCGTGATCGAACTTCTGGATTCAAAATCCAAAGTCGTACATGGAGAACCTCTGAAGATGGAAATCCACCTGCGCATCCCGTGCATCGACAAAGCGAAGACACTACTTGGCTTCGAGCCGAAGATCGATCTCAAAACCGGGATCCTGAAAACCGCGGAATCCGTTCGCGAAGAACTCAAACTCTGATGATGCCGGACACCCTTGCGATCAACGGCGGAACCCCCGTTCGCAAAGCGCTCCTCCCCTACAGCAAACCGTTGGTGGATGACACGGATATCAAGGCGGTGACGGAGGTCCTGAAAACCGACTGGCTCACCACAGGACCGAAAGTCGCCGAGTTTGAAAAGGCATTCGCACTCTTCGTCGGAACGCAGCATGCCGTTGCCGTGAGCAACGGTACGGCTGCACTCCATGCAGCAATATTTGCTTTGGGTATTACAAAAGGCGACGAGGTGATCGTCCCCGCGATGACCTTCGCAGCCACAGCGAACTCTGTAGTCTTCCAGGGAGGCACCCCCGTCTTCGTCGACTGCGACCCGCGAACACTGCTCATCGATCCTGTTGCCGTGGAAAAAGCCGTTACGAAGAAAACCAAGGCAATCATCGCGGTCGACTACGCAGGACAACCCTGCGATTACGACGCACTCCGGACCATCGCAGAGAAGCATGACATTGCCATCATCGCGGACGCCTGCCACGCACTCGGTGGAACGGAGAAAGGGAGAAGCGTCGGCACACTCGCCGACATGAGCACATTCAGTTTCCATGCGGTGAAGCCGCTCGCGACCGGCGAGGGCGGCATGATCACGACGAACAATGCGCATTTCGCAGAACAGATGCGCAGATTCCGGAATCACGGACTAAACTCCGATCATCATGAACGTCACAAAACAGGATCATGGTTCTATGAAATGAGCGTCCTCGGGTACAACTACCGTCTGACCGACATCCAGTGTGCGCTCGGCCTCTCGCAGCTCAGACACGTCACGTCGTGGACAGTGCGCAGACAGGAAATCGCAACAATGTACGATGCGGCATTTGAGGATATCAAAGGAATGAAACCCCTCGA
>VGKZ01000055.1 GCA_016866815.1 Candidatus Peregrinibacteria bacterium
CCGCGCTCAGGATGCCACCGCAGACGTTTACCCTACGCTACGAAACGACACGATTCCTCATTCCTAGCAATGTGTCTTAAGAAAGGGGTACTTGCCAGAGTGGATTGCTGTGCGGAGTCAGCCATGTGTTTTTGTGTCTATCGAAGTATTATAGCAAAAAAACGCATTTCGGACAACTCCAGACCTCTCACTGAAAAACAGTATTGCCTCTATGACAACAAAAAATTATTTGCTTCCCAAAGCCGAAATTACACCATTCCTTCGAATTTACTGGGATCTCCGATGTTGGCGGTTCTCGCAGTCGGATTATCGCCTCTGGTCTGGTGCACTTCGGCATCGGTTACCTGGGCTTTTTTTGCATCCTTATCGGCATATAAATGTGCTTCTCCGTAGCTTAAACGTCTGCCTGGCCGACCATTCACACCTTGTGCTAAGTATTTCGCAAGTGCGGCATTATAAGCTGTAGATGTAGTTTGTTCATCCGCCGTACTTCTAGCAAGATTCACCACTTCCTCTTTTGTTTGTGTAAATACCGTAACGCGTCCGCTCTCCCCGCCGGTGTCTTTGAACTTTTGCATTTCTTCCGCCAATCCTCCGCCATGGCAAGCAATATTATTGACGGTAAATTTACAGTCCGGAAATTCTTTAAAAATCGCTGTGAGTTGTTCTGCGCGCAATTCATTCGGGCCAAAACCCATGCCACTCTCCGAGCCGTGAGCGTTGATATTAATGTAAATATTCTTTATACCATTCTTCATCAGTGTTCCAATTTGCTCACGCAGGGCATTGGCAGGATTTTTTACCGAACCGTCGATTGTTCCTTCGGGCGTTTTGTATAGATTATATCGTTCGCTTAGAAGCTTAGAGAATTCCCGATTTTCTTGAGCTATCTCACTTGTAAGCCTATCGCTTAAATCGGAAAGCTCTATATACCCCATGGGTTCGTTTTTGGCGGGTTCAAATCCCTTGCCCATACCAGCCGCATCCGCGCTCTCACTCTTACGGTACTCCATGGCTTTTGCAGCGTAGAGTTTGAGCGTATCTGCATTCAATTTCACGTCATCTGGGATGCGTGCTGTCACAGAATGATCTGAACTTAACCGAATAACGGGATCGCCGTTGTTTAGACCGACATCCCAAGCTTCCTTGCCGATTTGTATCGTAGTAACGGCACCTTTCTTATTTGATATGACCGTAACTCCGGAGGTTTCTATAGCAGTACGCATCGAGTCGGAAAGCGGAAGTGTAGTCAGATTTTGATTGTGTATGTCCGCCTGTTCCTTAAGCCATGTATTAACTTGTTCCGTATTGCCTTGGACTTTCCACCCAGCCGGAGGCCCTTCTCCCGATCGCTCCGGGCTTTTTTCCCCCGCAGGAGGTTTCTCCTCGGCTTTGGGAGCCTCTTTCGGCAATGCTGCAATGGCTGCCGCAATGTCCGCCTTAAGTTTCGTCATCTCTGCAACACGTGTGTTTCCTTCGCGAACGGCCTTCTCCGCCTCCACGAGATTTGCTTCCAATTTTTTGATGCTCTCCGTGAGGTCACTCAAGCGTTTATTTTCCTCTTCGGTGCGATCGGGTTTCTCGTCGAGGGCCTTCTTATCATCTTTTGCCTTCTGGAGATCGGTATTGATTTGCTTCTTGCGGTCTTCCGCTTCCTTCACGTCGGTCTTGGCGTCGGCAATGTGCTTGTCGGCCTGCTTGTCGAAGCCTTCGAGCTTCTGTTTCGTGTCGGCAGGGTTACCGGGGTTTTCTGTAGAGGATTTGATGAATGTTTTTGTGTCCGTGACGAGCGCATCATCCCCGGCTTTATCGGTTTGTTGTTCCGATTTTTCCTTCTTCTCACGCCTTGCGATCAATCCGCACTCCGCGAGGAGATCCATGATCATCTCGATGAGTTCACCGAACTTTTTCATGAACTCTTTGAGGTCATTCTTTTTCTCATTACCCTTGTTAGCCTTCTCTCCCGGTTTCGCCTGAATCTCCTGCGCAGCCTTGAGCAGATTTTGCACGTTCTCCGGTGCGGTCTTCAATCTCTGCGCGAGCCACCCATTGCGTTTATCCGCGGGTTGCTGCCCGTAATCCACTGCCAACTTTTCCATGTAATTGAGGTCTTCCGGCGTTAATTTCGAGACGCTGTCTTTGAGTTTTGCAAGTTGTTCGGGTTTCACGCCGAGTTTTTCCGCAATGTTCGCGAATGCTTTCTCTTGTGGTGATTGCTCTGCTTTCTTGTCGGTCGTCTGCTCCTGCTCCGGTTTGTTTGGTTGTTCCTGTCCCGCTGCACGCTGCTCCAGTGTTTTCAGTGTCTGCTCCATACGCTGGAGAAGTTCCTGCTGCTCGGGTTTGTCGGGGAATTCCTCAGCGACGGCTCTCACGGAATCAACCGCTTTTTTATAATGCTCAGCGATCTTCTTCCAGTTGGTATGCACTTCCTTCTCTGCCTTGTTGATGTCCTGCTGGAGTTCCTGTTCGACGTTTTCCGGATCAATCGTTTCCTGCTTCTCTTTCCCGTCGTGTTTTTCCTCCGGTTGCGCCTCCTGCACATCAGGGGCTTCCGGTCCCCCGAACGCAAGCAGGCGTCGTTCGGACTCCTCGTTCTGCCGGTTATGGAAGAAAGCCATCCTCATGCGGAAAACAGGGATTCCAAATGTTCGAGTTTCGCCTGCTCAAACCCGCGCGCGTTGTCTTCGACGGAGTGTTTGAGATCCCGACCGAAGCTCCGCACCTGTTCGCGAAACACCGTAAAGTATTCGACGCTGCGCTTACGGTACTCAATGATCGCCGTGCGGTACCGCTCCATGCGTTTTTGATGGTCCTCCGGAGTTTCATTCGCATACCGCTCTTTGAGTTTGTGAACGTCCGGGATGGTAAGGTCTTTTTCGATCTGCCCCATCACCGCATTGAAAAACTCTTTGCCGTCCTTCGGAAGACTTGGGATGTTGGGAACGCCAGAGGCATTTCCTGAGGCAGGCATGATTTGTGTGTAAATCCGACAATTATACCAAAAAAACGCATTTCGGACAATTTCAGGCCCTGCTACCGCGGCAGATTATTCCTCTTTGGCAACATCAGATTTTGCCTGCCCCATCGACCTGGCCATCGTTTGATTCTGCAGCATTAGGGATGTCCGCTATCCTATCGATAGCTGCCTCTACCGAAAAAATCGTCGTCGGGTGTGTGGGTTTCCGTCGTCATAGCAGCATTGTGTTTTATCGAACGGTATTGTCAATGAGGCTAGGCAAAAATAACCTGTTTTACCAAAGGCAATTATGCAATTGCAAAATAATACATAGAATACGCAAGTGCCTTTCATCATTCGCTGAGATTCATAAACAACGATTGGTGATGGGTACTATGCAGGAGCTCAGTCCCATGTCATCAGAGGAGGTGTTCCACCCTCTTCAGAAAGTCCCTCGCTTCCTTTTTTGTTGTGACTTCTTTACGTGTCTGCGCATCGTGTAGTGCTTTGAGGACCCGACCCACCGCCTCGCCGGGCTGAATACCGAGAATCTCCATGACCTCATTTCCGGTGAGCAGAGGTTTCGCAGGACGCGGGTGGGCGTCCAGAAATCGGTTGTAGTCAGCGATGATTTCCTCATAGAGGGCAAAATCCTGTCGCCCCGTACCGGCGATATCCAGCCAGAAGAGCTGCAGCAATTCGATGAACCACGGGTGGTGATACCAATGCGCCTTTCGTTCCTCATCGATTTCCCGAAACGTTCCCATCATCATGTGATGCTCAATCAGCCAACAGATTTTTTCCTTCCGGGCTTTTTCACACTGAAGCTTGAGGAAAATTCCCCCGGCTATCTTCGCGCCAACGGATGCGTGCTCGTTGAAGTGAATACGGTCATGCTCAATGGAAAATGTCTCTGCCTTTCCGACATCATGCAGCAGTGCGGCCCAGCGTACGTCCTTACCATGGTCCTCGGTAAACGAAGAAACGAGCTTCAGTATGTGATTCCAGACGTCACCTTCCGTATGGGGATCACTTGGTTGTCCGATGCCCTTGCAGGCGTACAACTCGGGCAGAAGATGCTCGAGAACATCGGTCTCCCATAAGTCTTCTAAAACAGTCTCCGGATGCGGACAGAGAAGAGATTTCTCCAATTCCTGAAAGCATCGGAAGCCCGAGATTGTTTTTACTAAAGCCGCATGTGCATGCAAGGCATGGAATGTATCGGGGTGGTACTGACCGTTGATCGTCGCGCGAAAGCGAATGATGCGGAGAAGGCGCAGCGCATCATGGCGTATCCGCTCACCAGGGTCGCCGATGATTCGGATCAGCTTCTCATGGAGATCCTTTTCACCCTCGAAAGGGTCCCAGAGTTCCTGGGATATCGGATTCCAGTAAATCGCATTGGCAGTGATATCACGGCGCTGAGCATCCTGCGCCCGATCCGTAAATGTCACTCCTGTCGGTTCCCGTCCATCACTATTGTCAGTTTCCTTGCGAAATGTCGTCACTTCGAATGTACTCCCTGCCAGTGAAATGACAACAGCTCCCAAATCTGCGCGACTGTCGTCACACTTCGCAAAGAGCTTCACAAGTTCTGCGGGCTTTGCATCCGTAGCAATGTCGATGTCTTTCGGAATCTTTCCGAGAAGCATGTCGCGCACGCATCCACCGACCCACCAGGCTTCGTACCCGTTATCGAATACTATCTCTGCTGCCCTGTAGGCGCGCTCTCCCAATTTCGTATTCATCGTCAGCGCAATGGTTTCCTTCGCGAGCGGCATAGCGCTAGTATTCAGGTAGAGCGCATTCATCGCAAATCCTTTCGATGCCTCTCCAGTTTGCCGTTGCAGGCGCACCGCACGGGACACCCGGTTCCGGTGGCACTGTGCGTGGTCTGCAGTATGCCCACTCCCTGGGTATTTCAGCTATGGAATTGGAGTGGGTGCAGAGTGTCCCGAAGAACCCTGAACGCATGTCGGAAGTGCGATCAACTGCGGAGTCGTTGGGCATGACTCTCACCGTTCATGCGCCGTATTTCGTGAACCTCAATGCGGACGATCCCGGGAAGCTGAGCGCGAGTGTGCGCAGAATTCTCGATGCGCTCTCCATGGCTCAGTTGTGCGGAGCTGTTTCTGTGTGCGTACATCCGGCTTTCTACCTTGAAAAAGATCCTGCAATTGCACTGGAGAATGTCAGGAAGGCGACTGATGAGATCATGGAGCACAAATCACGACTCTTTCCCGATGTGAATCTGGGGTACGAAACCATGGGCAAGCCGACGCAGTTCGGGACACTGGAGGAAGTGCTGATCATCAGTAGGGAATTCGGGATTTACCCTACTGTTGACCCTGCGCACATGCACGCGCGTTCGAATGGTGCGTGGAATACAACAGAGGAATGGCATGCAATGTTCGATCTCTATGCAGAGTACCTCGGTACATCCTCCCTGAGGAAAATGCACATCCACTACTCCGGAATTGCATACTCTATGAAAGGGGAGAAACACCACGTTCCCCTTGAAGAGAGTGATGCCCGATGGCGGGATTTTCTCTCCGTGCTGAAGGATCGTAGAATCGGTGGCGTAGTAGTGTGTGAATCACCGCTGCTGGAATCCGATACATTGCTCCTGCAGGAAGCATTCACCGCATTGTAGTCTTGTGATACCATACCGCTACCTACCACTATCCTATGAACATCGCCATCAACGGTTTCGGCCGCATCGGACGCCAGGCTCTGCGCATCATCCTTGAGAAGCACCCTGAAATGAATGTCGTCTTGATCAACGATCTCACGGATGGAGAGACACTCGCACACTTGTTCGAATACGATTCAACGTACGGACATTTCGATTGCGGCGAATCGTGTTACAAGGATGGCATTCTCTCGACGAAGCACGGAAAAATTCGTACAACTGCGAGCAAGGACCCTTCGACGCTCCCGCACAAGGAAATGAAGGTGGATGTCGTTCTGGAGTGCACTGGCTTCTTCACGAAGCGTGATGATGCCGCTCTGCACCTTAAGGCCGGAGCGAAGAAAGTGATTGTTTCGGCTCCCTGTAAGGACAAAGCCGACGGCACATTCTGCATCGGCGTCAACGAGAAGAAGTACGACCCGAAGACCATGAACGTTGTGAGCAACGCATCGTGTACGACGAACTGCCTCGCGCCGATGGCGAAGGTCTTACACGATAACTTCTCGATCATAGGCGGCTTCATGACGACCATTCACAGCTACACCAATGACCAGAATTTGCTCGATCTTCCGCACAAGGATCTGCGTAGGGCACGCGCTGCCGCAGTCAACATGGTTCCGACATCGACAGGAGCAGCGAAGGCTATCGGTCAGGTTATTCCCGAACTCGATGGGAAGCTCGATGGCATTGCTGTCAGAGTGCCGACGCCGACGGGAAGCATCACAGATCTCACGGTCATGGTGGAGAAGAAGTGTACCGTTGAGTCGGTCAACGAGGCGTTTCGCAATGCCTCCGAGGGGCCGATGAAGGGCATTCTCGGTTATGAGAAGCGGCCTCTTGTCCTCAGGGATTACGTCGGTGATTCGCGCAGCTCCATCATCGATGCACCGAGTACCCAGGTGATGACGAAAGGTGATGCAACACTCGTGAAGGTATTTTCGTGGTACGACAACGAGTGGGGGTACAGCAACCGTCTCGTCGAGCTTGCCGCATACATCGGCAGTCAGTTGTAGACCTACTCCTTATCTTCGACAACTTCGGCATCGACGACCTTTTCGCCCGAGTCCTCGGCAGCGGAGTTCGACGTTGACTCCCCCTTCTGAGCAGCTTCGTAAATGATTTTGCCGATTTGCTGCGCTTCGGTGGAGAGGGTCTCCGTCGCCTTTTTTATCTCGTCGACGCTGGCATCATCCTTTTTCAGAATGTCCTTGAGGTCGCCGATCTTCGTATTGATGCTCTTCTTCAGATCATCACCGATTTTTGAGTCATGCTCGCGCATCTGCTTCTCCAGGTTGAAGATCAGAGCGTCTGCGCCGTTTCGGACATCGACAACTTCGCGCTTCTTCTTGTCGTCTTCTGCGTGAAGTTCGGCATCCTTTCG
>VGKZ01000056.1 GCA_016866815.1 Candidatus Peregrinibacteria bacterium
GATTGATACTCAGAACAGGAACAGAGCACTGATGCAGTTCACGAACAGCACGCAGAATCGTGCCATCTCCTCCGAGAACCAGGAGCAAATCAATATCACTCTCCGATGCATACGACGGAAGATGAGTGGCGCACTCAATGCCACCGGCTCTCCGCGGATCCATGAAAACCTGCGCTCCCGATTGCTCGAGAAGAGCAACGATCGCATGAACGGACTCACACTTGTCATCGAGGCCGGATTTCACCGTCAGCCCTATGCGCTTATAGCGGAGCATGAGCGGATTATACGGCTGATTCAACGGCTGAGAGAACAAGATCCGCAGTTCTTTTCCATGAAAATTTGCCTGCCTGAACCGGACCGCGCTTCGCCAGCTCCTGACGTACATCTTCATCCTCCAGAATGGCAACGAGTCCGGAGGCTATCGATCTGTCACTCTCCGGATCGACGAGCACAGCGGCATCACCTGCAACCTCCTTCAGACTTCCCCTGTCGGATGTCAGAACCGGTATACCACGCTGAAGGGCATCCAGAATTTGCATGCCAAATCCCTCGTAAAGGGACGGTAGTGCAAAGATGGTGCAGCTGGCGAGGAGCTCCTTGTATCGATCATCAGAGACGTATCCGATCCATTGGACACCCTTGGTATTCTTAGCCATTCGTACAATCTCCGAATCCGACCATCCGCGATTGCCGGCGATCAACAGCTTGTACCGCTCCCTGAGCGAAGATGGCAGTGAAGCATAGGCACGAATGAGCCGGAGCTGGTTCTTGCGCGGACAGAGGGTTCCGACGCAGAGAATGGTCTCCGAGTCGGGCTGGTTTGGGGATGGGTTTTGCTCCATGGGTCCTGCATATACCACGCTGACGCGGGAGGGATCAATCGCTGGAAACATGGTACAGAGATCCTTCTTCGTCGCCTCACTGATAGCACAGAAATGCCGACAGGACTTGGCGACACGGGGGAACAGCATCCGCTCGAGTACTTTAGCCTTCAGATCATGACGTCCTTGATGGAATGCAATGAGGTCATGAACAATCTGAACAACAGGAATGGAACGAGGAAGAAGTGCGGGAACAATGAAGCTCGTCGTACTCAGATAACAACATTGCTCTCTGCTGTTGCGTAGGTAACGCACTGCCGCAGTGTGCCACTGGGCTCCGGAGGGCAGGCGAACGACATCAGCCTCATGGCAAGAAGAATCCACCAGGAGCGTCATCTCCGTGCCCTTTGCCCGCAATGCAGAAATCAGGCCGGATACCCACTGGCCCTTACCGGTTTTTTTCGTGCCGAAGGCCTCCCGAGCATCCACAACGATACGCATAGAGACAGTCTAGTGCCGGAGGGGAGGAGATGCTATGCTCTCCACGTGCGTACGGAGAGTTTCCTGCGAAGGCTCCTGCAACTGAAGCTGGAAGAGAAGATTCTGAATGGATCAGCTCTTCTTGCGTTACTGTGCGTATTCTTCCCCTGGATGGGTGGGGAGTGGCTGGGAAGACCGGTGACATTTACGGGCCTCGGCTTCTTCACCTCCACCATTGGAGCCGTGATCATTCTTCTGCTTGCGAGTATTCTGCTCATTACGGGCATACCACTCGCAGGGAGTTCCGAAGTCATTCAGAGAAAGTACCGGGACATTGTTCGACTCGCGCTTTCTCTACAAGTCGTTATCCTCTCGCTTGCAACATGGGCAGTCATGACTGAATTCACTCTGGAATTTTCGCGCCTCGAAGTTCGTTTCGGGCTTTACGGAACTCTTCTTGGGTCCCTCGCAGCCGCTCTCTACAGCTTCCTCCTTCTGCAGAGTGCCCGCAATCACCAGTATATGATCGACGAGCACGCACATCTCGCACATGCGCAAAACCTCCCCATGGATCTGCCACACACGGACGCACCTCCTCCGCCATCGCAGGAACCGGAAGAGTTTAAATTGCACCATTGATCGTATGGACTTCGGCCGTTGTACGGTTACCATAGAGACATGAGTGATCAGCAGTACCAAAGTACCGATTTCGTCTATGTGGACCCGGAGACACGCACTGTCGTGGGTAAGGTCGAGTGGGATAAGGACGGAGAGCCGGTGTCCAAGAAGCGCGTGATGAAGGAACGAGAACTTCCGGAAGCCAAGACTGCAAAACCAGGGCCTCCGAGGAAGCCACGCGAGCGCAACTACCCATGGGGATCGTTCCGCAGCATGTGCGGTATTTTTAAGCTGCTTGGTAAAGGCAAAGATAAGGAAAAGGAGTCCTCGATCACTCTCGACGACGCAATCAGCAAATCCATGGAGAATCCGTACTGGGACTGAACGTCACCGAAGGAGCTTTTCCGTTGCCTTCACCTCGTTTTTCGAACCAATGAGAATCGCCGTACGTTGGTCGACGGATGTGATCTTCTTGTCCAAGATCGGCATCGATCCATCAGTCGCAATTCCTCCCGCCTCCTCGACGAGGTAGGCGAATGGCCCGCACTCAAATACATGGCGCAGCTTACCAACAGGATACTTCGACTTCGGTCCACCACCGATATTCGTGAATATCCCCTGGCCCTTGCTCAGGATATGGTGAATGTCGGCGACCATGCATCCCGAATACCGAAGCGTCTTCTCCTCCTTGAGCCAACGGTCGACTGCCGAGCCGTATGCAGCATTCTCCGATATCGCACGAAGATTTCCCGGACTGAAGTTCTTCGCATCATCGCACACGCCGAGGTGATCGCGGAGCAGGATGAAATCACCGACGTCATTGAGAATGAATTCGTGGACACCTTTCCCCCCACCAACGGTGTACACCAGGAGCGTCCGCGGACCATACAGTACGTACAGAGCTGCGACCTGCTCCCGTGGTGTTCGACCGATGATGTCACTCGTTCTATAGATTCCAAAGATAGAGCCGATCGCAAAATTGGCATCGACAAGCGATGATCCATCAAGTGGATCGAATACAACGGTAAATGGGGCTTTCGAATCAAGTTCGACAACATCTTCATGCTCTTCCGAGATGTAGCAGCAGACCGAACCGGACTCTACAAGGCTCCGGCTGATGAGCGTATCGCTGAGTACGTCGAGTTTGACCTGCTCCTCTCCGAACTGGTTCGTAGTGCCGGACAGTCCTGTCTCTGTCGTTTGAATGGCATAGCTGATGTACTTTGCTGCGCGGGAAATCTCCAGAATGAGATGGCGCAGGTCATCCGAAGCCTTGCTGTGCGCAAGCAAATGGTAATTCAGTGATGGCCTGCCGGATGACGCTGGCATTGGTGGCGAGGCGCTCATGAGAGGAAGGAAACCACACGCTGCAGAAGCTCTGTTACACGCATGGCATAGCCCCATTCATTGTCGTACCACGCGAGAATCTGCACAGCTCCTCCGTCAATAACCTTCGTGAAATTCGCATCGACAATCGATGAATGCGGGTCAGTTTGAAAATCAATGGATACCAGTTGTTCATTGCTGACCGAAAGAATGTCTTTTAGGGGGCCGGCAGCTGCATTCCCGAGCCTCGCGTTGATGGATTCAGAAGTCGCCTCCTTTCCCAGGATGAACGCCATGTACGCGCAACTGACGGTGGGAACGGGAACGCGAAAGGCCATTCCGTCGATTTTGCCCTTCAGCTCAGGAAAGATCTTCGCGCAGGCCTTCACAGCTCCTGTTTTCGTGGGAATTACTGACAGTGTCGCGGCACGTGCTCTGCGGAAATCGTTGTCCTCCTTTCCCTTGTTATCCAGGAGATTCTGAGTGGCCGTAAAGGCATGAACGGAGCTGACGAGAAGATTCTTCACTGTGAATTCCTCGTGCAGAACTTTGATGACCGGAGCAATGCAGTTTGTGGTGCAGGAAGCATTGCTGATGATATCCATGTCCGGCTTCAGGAGATGATCGTTCACACCGAGAACAAATGTCGGTGTCTCATCCTTCATGGGAGCAGTGACAATGACTTTCTTTGCACCGGCAGTCCTATGCGCTGCAGCCTTTTCCGCTGAAGTGAAGTTTCCCGTTGACTCAATCACAACATCAACATTCAGCTCGTTCCATGGGCACTTCGCAGGATCCTTTTCCTTGACGATGCGCACAGCCTTGCCGTTGACCGAAATAGTATTGGCATCAATTGTTTTCACCTCTCCCTTGAACCTCCCGTGCAGCGAATCGTACGCAAGAAGGTAGGCGCGCATCTCCGCGTCCGACGAGGCGTTGATGGCCACCACTTCAATTTCCTTTCCGAATCGCTCCTCAATTTGTCTGTGAACATTTCTTCCAATGCGGCCGTAGCCATTTATAGCGATGCGTTTCATGACATCATGATACGGTTTCCGCTTGGCGATGCAACAGTGGGGCGGCCGATTTTATCCGAGAATTCCGATAACCACACCAAGGAATGCTGCGAAGGCTCCGATAATCCACAGACGCATGGTGACTTTGCTTTCGCCCCACTCCAGCGCCTCAAAATGATGATGAATGGGGGCGGCCCGGAACACTTTTTTCCCGCCGCGGAACTTCTTGCTCGTCAGCTGGATGATGACCGACAGCATTTCTATGAGAAAAACAAAGCCGACAAACGGGAGAACGAGCATTTGATCGATCATCAAGGCGATAACCCCCAGAGCGCCACCGAGAGCCAATGCTCCCGTGTCTCCCATGAAAAACAATGCCGGAGGTACGTTGTGCCAGAGAAAAGCTGCTATGCCGCCGACACAGACGAAGCAGAAAGCCGCGAGAACGCTTAGGCCCTCGACATATGCCAGGATACCGAACGCCGAGAATGCGATGACCAGTAATCCTCCTGCGAGACCGTCTAGACCATCGGTGACGTTCACTGCATTCGCCGTGCCGGCGATGATGAACACGAAGACCGGGATGTACATCCACCCAAGCCGAAGATCACCCCAGAAGGGAACGTGAATCTCATCGATTCCGAGTTTGAAGTAAAACCACAGTGCTCCGAAGAGACTGATTGCCAGAAGAAAAGTAATTTTCGGCAGCCAGTCGAGCCCCTTTTTCTTGCCGGCTCCGATGATGTTCAGATAGTCGTCGATGCCTCCGAGAATGCCGAGAGAGAGAAGGATGAACAGAGGCAGGTACACCTGACCTCGCTGCAGGAGCGAATGCTCCAGCACACCGAAGTAGGAAAGGGAGCGGGAAAAGAGGACGGTGCATAGAATTGACCCCCAAATCAGCAGGCCACCCATGGTCGGCGTACCGAACTTATCCTTGTGGTACTGGCGGAAGACGGTCGCCTCCCGTCCATCGACCGTTTCAACGCGCAGTTGCTTGCCGAGCTTGTTCCTGCGGAGGAAGGAGATGAACCACGGCGTCAGAATAAGTCCGAGAACGAACGTGAAAAAACCGTACCCAAGAATCCCCTCCATAGGGATATCCGGACGGACGGGAATGAAGTCGATCTGCATGTCCAGAGACTACTGGACGGCGTATGCCACGACAAGGCTTCCCCAATGCCTCCTAGGCCCCCGAATGAGACTTATCAATGTCGTAGAAGCGCATGTGCTCTTTCTTGAACATGAGCTCCACGCGACCAATGGGACCATTACGGTGCTTGCGGATGTAAATGTCCGTCATGCCCGGCCTATCACTGTCTTCTTCGTAGTAATCCTCTCGATACATCATCATCACTATATCTGCGTCCTGTTCAATGGATCCGGATTCACGGAGGTCCGAGAGCGCGGGAATATTTCCCGGTCTGCTCTCCACTGCGCGAGAGAGCTGCGAGAGCGCGAGAACGGGGACGTGCAGTTCACGACCGATCTGCTTCAGCGAACGGGAGATTTCCGAAATTTCCTGTACACGATTGCCTGCGTAGCTGGCGTTACCCGTACTCATCAGCTGGAGGTAGTCGACGATCAGAAGGTCAAGGCCGTATTCCATCTGTAACCTCCTCGCCTTCGCGCGGAGTTCAGGAATGGAGGATGCCACCGAATCATCGATGAAGATATTCGCCTTGTTCAACTCATCCATAATCGGACCCATGTTCTGGAAGTCACTGTCATCGAGTTTTCCCTTCTGCAACTTCCAGCTGTCGACTCCGAGCATGGAAGCGAAGAGACGGTCGACGAGCTGCTCTTTGCTCATTTCCAGGGAGAAAATGCCCACGCTCTTGCCGCTCTTAATTGCGGCGTTCTGCGCAATATTCAGGGCGAGTGCCGTTTTTCCCATACTCGGACGAGCAGCCAGAACGATGAGGTCACTCGGCTGGAAACCTGACAGCTTGTAGTCGAGTGCCTGGAATCCCGTGGGAACACCCTTCATTCCTTCCTCCGGCGACTCGTGCAGCTCCGCAAAGCGCTCGTACCGCTGTTCGAGAATTTGTCGGATGTGAATGAATTTGTCTTTCAAGAACGTGTTACTGATCTGAAAGACAGTTTTCTCTACTTCATCGAGGAGTTCAGTCACTGGCCGCCCCTCCTCAAATCCCAAGCCTGCAATTTTCTGCCCGGCCTGAATGATCTTACGGTGGACAGCTTTGTTTTTGACGATTTGACCATACTGGTAAATATGCGAGGACGTTGGAATCTCAGCGGAGAGCTGCGCCAGAAAAGCCGAGCCTCCGATCTCCTGTAGCTTCTTGTTATCACTCAGCTTGTTGCTGACCGTGATGAAATCGATGACCTCATGATTCTGGTAGAGGGCGTAGACCGCACTGTAGATGTCGCGGAATGTCGGATCGTAGAAGTCATCCGGCTGCAGAAAATCACTGACACGAACAATGGCTTCAGGATCGAGAAGAAGTGCTCCTATGACAGTCCGCTCTGCCTCCGTAGAGTGCGGCTGGATGGTGCCGGAAACAGGAAGGGTGGATTTCGTCGCCATGGAAAGGAATGCGAGTGTATGGGTGCCCTTCGTGAATCACAAGTGCTTGTAGGTTTTCCACATCGCTTACATACCTGTGCGTTGAT
>VGKZ01000057.1 GCA_016866815.1 Candidatus Peregrinibacteria bacterium
GTCGTAGCCTTTGAGGATTGAGGAAACATCCATTGGTGTTCAGTGTAGCAAATCACGAATCACGAATCACGGATCACGAATCCCGAATCACGAATCCCGAATCACGAAAGAACAATCACCCGAGTATCTCCTTCAGTCTTCCGGAGGAGATCGCCTCTTTGATCTCCCGTGCAATGCGACGGCCGGTGCTCATGGGTTCCCCGTACTTGAGCGCAGTGTAGGGCGATCCTTCGATGAACGGGTTCGTACCGGCGACGATGCGTGCGCTGATTTCAAACGTATACACCTCAAGTTTCCGCGTCACGATGGTCTCCAGGCAGAACGGTCCAAAGAGACCTTTGCCGCAGAGCTTCTTGCTCTCCTCCACTACGCGCTCGCCCATACCGAAATAGTGCGGCAGGAGCGACTCGCGAATCACCACGGGGATATTTCCCACGATGGTGTAACTGGTGTGAATGTTCGCTGCGAGCTGATCCTCGGCCTTGATACGTCCGATGGAGTCTGCGTTGCTTTCGTAGCGTTTGTCGAAGCTGAGGATCTCGATCTCCCCTGTGAGTGCCGACTGGAAGTAGTGCGCGTAGATGGGCACGCCGACGATGTATTCCTGGATGGCGTAGTCGTTCTGATCCGGGTACTTGCGGTTCTTCACTTCCCAGAACTGCTCCGGACTGCGGGCCACGAAGTAGCCGAACCCGCCACCGGCACCGTGGAACTTCACGATGACGGGCTTCTCGATCTCATCGGGGTTCTTGAAAACGCGCGGCATTTTGAGGCCTGCAGCCTCCAGCCACTGACGCTCCATGGTGCGGTCGCTCTCCCATTCAAGGATTTCCTTGGTTCCGTAGTACATCGCCTTCATCCCCTGCACCCGTTCATGACCCATGTAGGCAATGAACGAACCGTGCGGAATGATGATCGCGTTCTTTGCAATGATCTGCTGCTCCAGCGCAGGGGTCCAGTCTTCGAACTGGTCCACCATCAGAATTTCATCGGCAACGTCGTATCCGCGTTTGTCGTAGACGCGGTCGGTACCTTTCCGGCAGATCGCGAGCGTGCGGAACCCTTCATCTTTCGCCCCTTTCAGAATCTGCAGCGCGCTGTGACTGCCGATGGTCGCGATGACGAAATCCTTCGGATTTGTCGAAGCCGGAAGCGACGCAGGTGCTGCCATGGTATTTCGAGCATTTTACTCAATTTAAAGCGTTTGACAAGGTGAGTTTTCAATCGCAATATGCCCCACGTCCTATGAAACGCATCGCCGTATTCTGCGCACTCGCCTTCGTTCCCGTCGCCGCACTCTCACTCCTGTACCCGGAACGGGCATTTGAGCCTCCGCAGCTAGAGGAGCGCTCCCTGTCCGTCGAAGGAGCGGACATCGTGGCATTCGTCCGCGACGGTTGTCCGCACTGCGCGGCGTTCGAACGCTATGCGCTCGAACAGAAGTGGGACGTGGAGTACCACGAAGTGACGCAACTGGATGCGCAACGGCTCTTCGGGAAGCTGCAGGAACGCGCTCCCGCACTCGGACAGGGTGTCCCCACCATCGTGATCAACGGCACCGTGAGCCAGGGGTACAGCACCGATGACGTGGCAGGGATCGCGATCAAGAAGCGTCTGGACGCCTGCAGAAGCTCCGCTGCGGGATGCATGGCATTCGATGCATTCATCGCGTCATCGAAAAAAATCGACGTGCTCACCACCGGACAAACCTGCACCGAGGACTGTGACGCCGACCTCGACAAGTACACCATCGACCTGTGGTTCGTCGGGCCGGTCGACCTCACGCTCCTCTCTCTGCCGGCACTGTCGCTGCTCCTCGGGTTCCTCGACGGTTTCAATCCGTGCGCCATGTGGGTGCTCATCACGCTGCTGACGCTGCTCATCAACACGCATGACATGAGAAAGGTATGGGTCATCGGCGGAACGTTCCTCTTCGTCTCGGGCGCGGTGTACTACCTCTTCATCGCCGCATGGCTGAACGTGTTCCTCCTCATCGGCTACAACTTCTGGGTCCAGAAAATCATCGGTATCGTCGCCATCGGCGGAGGAGGATTCTATCTGTACGAAGCCTTCGGTAAGGACCCGAACCAGTGCAAAGTCACCGATCTCGGACGACGTCAGAAGATCATCGGGAAGATGAAGCACATCATGGAAATAAGCGCATGGCCTGCGATGATTTTCAGCGTCGCGATCCTCGCGGTCTCCGTCAACATGATCGAGTTAGTCTGCACGGCAGGACTCCCCGCGGTCTTCACGCAGATTCTCGCGTACAACGAGCACGCTACGGATACATCGGACTCTTCATCCTCATGTACATGATCGATGATCTCGTTATCTTCGGCATCGCGATCTACACGCTGCACGCCACAGGCATCACGACGAAGTACCGGAGGTTCACGCTCATCTTCGGCGGTCTCCTGATGTACGGACTCGGCCTTTTGCTTATTTTCGCCCCTGAGGCACTCACCTTTGACTAACGCGTGTCACGATCGTCTCCAAATGGACGATGCGAATCTGATGGTGAAAAATATCGCAAGGACTTTGGCACTTCGCGCCTCTCTCTTGTATCGTTTCCCCGTTGGTGCCGTAGCCCCGCCTTCGTCCGCCTACGGCGGATACGCCTGCCTGCTCCTCGAGTCTGAGCGACCTCGGAGTCGAAGACCGGCAGGCAGGGCGGGCAGGCAAGTGGTCGCTCGTTCCGTCATAGGATTTCCCCGGTGCCGTAGCCAAGTGGTAAGGCAAGGGTCTGCAAAACCCTCACTCGCGAGTTCGATTCTCGCCGGCACCTCCAAAGCTGAATTCGAGCTAAGCGCGAGTCCGAAGGACGAAGCGCGAAGCCGAAGATGCTTTGCCCTCCGAAGCTTGCGAAGCGAGCGAAGGAGGGCATCCACAGAAATGACCGAGCGTAGGTTGGTCTTTTGTAATATATTTATGGGCTACGCCGGGATGGGCTGTTTGCGAAGCACGGCGGAGCTTGCGGAGAAGTCCATCGTCACCTAACGAACCTAATGAACCTAACGAACCTAATGAACCTAACGAACCTACTTACTACTTACTACTTTCTACTTCTCTACTCTTTCTTAGCGTCATCCCCTTCAGCATGAGCAGCACCTCGCTCTCCAGAGCTTTCTCAATGGAGACGGGGGTCACCGCAGTGAACGTGTAGCCTGCGTCCCCCAGCGACGTACTCACCTGATAGAACCTGCGCATCGGTTCGCCCTCGATGGGCTGCGCCGTGAATGTATGCAGTTTCACCTTCACGCCATCGACGGCGAAGTCTTTGGAATCCACCTGGACGTATCCTTCCAGCACTTCGACGGAACGGATATTCGCCTCGCTGTACTGCATGGGGTCCACCGGATCCGCGAGCGGCTCACGCGTCACGGCAACGGTCGGAAACTGGCCTGAAACAGGCTCTTTCCTCTGAAAAGCCACGATGGTTTCCTCGGGGACGCCGCGACTGCGGAGTGTTTCTGCATCCAGCACCTGCCATGTGTCCGGAAGGCACGTTCCTACGGTTCCGTCCCAGTAGTCACTGTCGCACGCCACCTTCTTCGAACTGCCTCCTCCACACGCAGAGAGGACAAGGAAGAGACCGGTGAGCAGTGCCGCACGAACGCGCATGTCGCGGATATGCTACCAGAAGAAGCGCTCTTCCGACGAACGGCATATGTCTGGACAACTTTTGAAAGTATTTCCCCGATATACTACGGAGGATTGAGCTAGATCGGCAAAAATGGTAGAATAGTAGGAATATGAACACAAAGAAACAGATCGCCATCGCTGCACTCCTCGGCATGTTGCTCCCCGGCATCGCGGCTGCAGCTTCTATCGACGTGCGCGACACCATCGTCGGCATCGGTGCGGAGGCAGTGGTGACGGGAGTGACCGGCGGAGACATGCAGACCGTTTCCGTGGTATCGCCGGAAGGAACGGTGACGCGCTACGCAGTGAAGGCAGATCCTTCGGGAATTGCCCGTACGTGGATTCCGGGCAGTGACCTGATGCAAGCGGGAACCTACGAGGCAACTGCGAATGACGGAGAAACGTCCTTCGTCGTCTCCGCAGACACGGTGGATGCCGACCAGAGTTCGGTTGCACTCCGTTCAGGAAACGTGCGCATCGGCGAGGAGGCCATCATCAGTGTGATGTTCAGAGACAGATTCGGGAATCCCCTCTCCGGCAGGGCGGCACAACTGCTCTCCAGCCTCGGGAGCGATATCATCTCGCCGGTTACCCGCGAAACGGACGTGAACGGCGAACAGCGTTTCCGGCTGACCGCAACGAAATCCGGAAACCGCTTCCTGCAGGCCATCGATCTCGTCAGCGGCACGGTGATTGCCGGAGACTCGACAGCGACGACCGGCATCGGAGGATTCGACACTGCCGGAACCACGAACCGCAATTTCTATCCGAGCGCTGGAGCGATGGGGGCAAACCTTCTCGGCACGTCGCTCACCGGACAGGCGGCAGCGTTCCGGAAGCTCGATCATTTTGAAATCGATATCCGTAACCAGGAGAGCGCAACGGTACCGCAGATGAAGTTGAACGAAGCGGAGAGCATGACAGTGACCGCAATAGATCAGAACGGCAACCGCTTCTTCGATTATGAAGGAACCATATACCTCTTCTCCACGGACCCGAACGCCGAGCTTCCGAAGGATGGCATCATGCAGTTCTCCTTCCAGGATCAGGGCAAGAAGCAGTTCACACTCGGTCTCACATTCCGGACCCCCGGAACGCACACGATCGCCATCAGCCCCAGCGCAAACGCCGTCGACACCATGCTCGGTTCGCTCGACGTGGAAGTGACGGGACAAATCTACACCGAACCCGACCGCAGCATCAGCATCAACGAGCCGAGGAGCGGTGCCATCCTGAATAAGGACATGGTCACCGTGAATGGAACGGGACCGGCATTCATCAACATCGTCGTCACCGGTGGAACGAAAGAGGTGCAGGCATCCACAGACCGTAGCGGCGCATTCTCTGTAGATGTACCTCTCGACAAGACGAAAACCTCGTTCACCGTACAGGTGAAAGACGGTGACGGACGGTATGAATCCGAACCGCGCACCTTCTCCATCGATCTCACGGCACCGGTCATCGACTCGCTCACATTCACACCGGAAAACCCCGAAGAGGGAACCGATGTGCTCGCGGTGGCAAAAACCGAGCCAGGCGTGCAGTCCGCGGAGATGACCATCGCCATCGGAGGAGAAACCATCACCCTCACGAGTACGGACGCGGAATCCGGCAAATACCAGGCGCTCTTCACCGCACCGCAGCCGGGCGTCTACTCCCCTTCCGTCTCGGTGAGCGATGAACACGGCAACGTTGCGAAGAAGAACGGAACACTCGTCGTGGAACCGAAGAGCATCCCCGTCGTACACAACCTCGTCGCCGAAGGCGAGATCAACGCAGTGAACCTGCGCTGGGACCCCGTGACGGAGGAGACGATCGATGCCTACCGCATTTACGTCGGCGTACAACCCACAATTGCCGGTGATCCGGTGACATTCCTCTACACCCTGGATACCGACCGCCCGACTGCGGCCGCGACTGTCGCCGGACTGGAGCCCGGCACCATGTACTTCCTTGCGGTAACAGCACTGAAGAACGGTCGCGAAAGCAAAGAGAAGAGCGCCGTCGCAAAAACTCTCGTCCTCGGCGTACAACTGGAAATCAGCCCGCAGGACGGCGCGTTGCTGACACAGTGGACACCGCTCCAGAAGGACATGCCGCTCTCCTCCTTCCTCCTCGAGTACGGGACGGATCCGAACAGCTACACTGAAAAACGCACGCTCAATGGCGACCTGCGCGCGTACACCGTCCGCGATCTCATCAACGGCGTAACGTACTACCTCAAACTGACGCCGATCACGACGACGGGAGAAATGGTGCAGGATCTGGCAGCGACCGGCCAGGGGACGCCGACGGGTCGCGGGTACACCATGTCACCGAGCGACCCCGTACCGCTGAACCTTCGCGCAAGCGCCCCCCCGGCCCCGCGTACTCCGGAACCTCCGGTCATGTCCAAACAGGGAGTACCGTCCGTGGCCCTCTGGTCCGCCGTTCTCGTGAGCATGGCGCTCTTCGGTCTCTACCTCAAACGCCGCAAGAGCAGGGAGAGCGCGCTCGCCTTCATGCATACGATGGAGAGCCGTTATAGAATGGGCGGCGGAAACTAAAACCGTCCTCTATGCCCAGGAACACACGAACCTCCGGCTCGAAGCGCAGGACTCTCTCCATCGGCGGAGCAACGTACGATCTCTTCGTGCGCCTGCCGGCGGACATCGTCGCGAAGCATACGAAGGAAGGAACATTCGCCCTCCCCCTGGGCGCGAAAATCATCGTAAAGGAGATCATTGAATGCTGTGGCGGCGGGGCGAACAATACCTCCGTCGGTTTTGCACGACTGGGGTGCCATGCCTCCTTCGAAGGAGTCATCGGCTCGGACCAGTGGGGCGAGAAACTGCGCGAGAACTTCCGGAGAGAAGGGGTGAACTCCGAGTGCGTCACCGTCGTCGAGGGGGAAGTCACCAGCTTCTCCATCATCCTCTCCGGCTCCAGCCGCGAACGCGTGATCCTCTATCAGTCCGGAACCAACAGACACCTGCACGACATGATGTTCAACAAGGACATCATGAAAAGGGTCGATTGGGTGTACCTGAATCACATTCAGGAGGGCAGCTGCGTCATTCAGGATGACATCGCAGAGATCCTCTCGGAGAAAGGCGCCCCCTGTCTGACGTGGAATCCGGGCGGACACCAGATCAGGAAGGGAATGTCCGAGAAAGACAATGCCCACATGCTGGCACATACGGACCTGCTGGTCCTCAACAAAGAGGAAGCGGCGGAGTTCTCCGGTGCGGCCACAACGGA